>CAYGWV010000049.1:0-8615 GCA_964353925.1 uncultured Syntrophaceae bacterium
ATGAATTTATTGGTTCTATTTCGTACTTTCTGCAATTCAGGGACTGGGCCTCAGATATCAGACATATGCCTTCGGACATCAAACAAAAATCATTCCTGCGGAAACAGGAATCCAATGCTTATTTACAGACGCTCTCATGCAAACCATCCCGGAACACTTCGTTTCCAAATCTTGACAAGATGGGATGAAACGTTTATCTTTATGAAAATATTTTCATTATTTTCTTAACCTATCATGAATATAGGACTTTTTAGAAACCTTTTTAAAGAGAAGAAGCTCAGTTTGAGCCATCCCAGGCTTCTGATCTATCAAGAACTTTCCAATGCCTCAAGCCCGTTGAGTCCTTTGGAAATTTATCAGAACCTTCGCAAAAAGCAGAAAAAAATCGGTTTGACCTCTATCTATCGATCTCTTGAACTCTTTGAATCGTTAGGGTTTGTCTTCAAAATCATCAACGGGTCGAATGTCAAATATAAGCTTTGTGAGTTGGAGAATCATCACCACCATATCATCTGCAAGGCATGCGGGAATGTGGTTGAATTGAATTTCTGTGACATTTCGGATTGGTCCAAAAAAGTGATGGAATCCACAGGTTATCAGGTGGTCGATCATCAATTGAATTTTTATGGGTTTTGTAAAGAGTGTAAGAAAGTGGCTTAAATCTGATTGAGTGGTTATCCCCCTCCCCTTGATTCCCTCCCACCGAGGGAGGGGAAAACACGGGGAATTCTCGCTACAGAGGAGATTAGATGACTAGCGAACCCCTCTCCCCGCTGGGGAGAGGGAGGATTCTGGCTATGCGGGTTGGGTTTTATGCTATGCGCCATGCTCTATGCGCTATGCATTGTTTTTAAAGGAGAAATAGATGTCCCATATTCATTTTCCGGATGGAGTCTTGCCTGTTTGGCTTTGGGCTTCAGGATTTATCGTTGCCATTCTGGTCGGGGCCATTCTTCTTCGACTGACTAAGAAAGAAGAGTTGACCAGACGGCTTCCTTTGCTGGGGATGATGGCGGCAGTCATGGTCCTGGGTGCTTCGGTCGAGATTGTCCCCATCGCTTATCATGTCAACCTGACGGTCTTTTCCGGGATCTTATTAGGGCCATCTCTCATCTTTCTGGCCACCTTTGTCGTAAATGTCATCCTGGCTCTTTTCGGACATGGCGGGATAACCGTCATCGGGCTGAACACACTCACCCTCTCAATCGAAGGGATATTGGGATATTATTTTTTTCGACTCATCTGGAAGGTTTTAAGAAGGTTAACCCCTGCTATTTTTTTGGCCACCTTCATCGCCTTACTCTTCTCCACCTTTGCCATGATCGGAGTGGTCAGTCTGGGGACATCGCATTATAAAGAGTTGATCCATCAGGAAGGGAAGGGGATCTTTGAATTCCACCTTTCAAAAGAGAAGGAGGAGCATCATCCAGGGGAAGCCGCTGGAGAGAAAGTGAATCTGAGACGGTTTATGATGATCGTCCTTCCTCTGGGTTTCATTGGATGGATTCTGGAAGGAGTGATCACCGCATTGATCGCTCGATATATCCGGCGTCTGAGACCCGATTTATTGAGACTGGAAGGCTGATGAAAAAAATCCATCTGCGGCGTAGGCGGTAGGGAACGGTTTTAAACCGTTCCCTACAAAGGATTTCCGGGTGCCCCCGCAGGCGGGATTTCGCAGTGCTCAACTTGCATCTGGACATTTTTGCTCAGCCTTTAGGGGATTACGTTTTTCAGAAAACTATCAGGGGGTGAAACGTTAGGTTTCCCCTCGCCCCCCTGAAGCTGTGAAAAAATTGGTTTAACGCTGTTTCACGTCATTCCGGCGAAAGCCGGAATCCAGTGTTTTTAGGGAGTTACAAATACTCTGGACCCCGGTTTTCACCGGGGAGACGAATACAGTGTGATTTTTTCACACCTTCCCTTTAGAAAAGGGGGAAAAAGTTATTTGTGGATAAGCTCCTAGGCCTCGTTCGGGACTTCGGCCGAAAGAGGAGGGTCTTTTGGAGCAATCTTTCTCGTCATTCCTGCCCCGATTTCCATCGGGATAAACTCCAGCAGGAATCCAGTCTGTTCCTGGGTTCTCGATTCCCGCCTGCGCGGGAATGACATACCAAACAAATGACAATATCGATAATCTTTTATCGATACGAACGTCCTTAGCTCCAAAGGAGATTCCATGATTCAACTTTCGTATTTGGACTATTCAGCGGTTGAGGGAAAGAGTTTTCTCCATCGTCTCTCACCGGCGTTGAAAATCATCGGGATGCTCGTCGTTTTATTCGTCATCGTCACCGCGAGGAATCTTCTGGGGCTTTTCCTCCTCTATGTGATCCTTCTTACTCTCTTTTTTATAGCGAGGGTTCCGGTGAAGATCTTTTCGCTGACACTCTATCCTCTCATCTTTACCATCCTTTTTATCTTTCTTTCTGGGTTTCAAATCTTTTTCATCCTTCTCATCTTTTTGAAGGTTCTCTGCGGGTCTACGGGTGTTGTCTTGCTTTTAGCATCCACATCTTATCCTTCGATCTTTTCTGTCCTGGGGAGAGTCCTTCCGTCTTCTTTTGTGATGGCTCTTTTCTTGACTTACCGGTCGATCTTTATCCTCCTGACCGTCCTGGAGGAGACACAGCATGCCCTTTACCTCAGGGGGGGAGTTCAGTGGAAACATCCCTGGAGGAGCTTGATCAATGTTTCAAACGCCTTTGGCCATCTCATCATCCGGGGGATTGATGCGAGTGAAAAGATGCATGAATCCATGGTGCTCCGGGGATTTGAAGACAGGATTCATTACAGGGGAGAATAGTCATGAACCAAGGGGAAATGATTGTTTCGGTGGATTGTATTACCCATGTCTATCCGGATATGACAAAAGTGCAGATTTGCGGTCTCGATTTTATTGTAAACCAGGGAGAAAGGGTCGGGATCCTGGGAGCCAATGGCTGTGGAAAGACGACGCTCCTCAGACATCTCCTCGGAGTGCTGGTCCCGAAGGATGGAAGCGTGAGGGTTTTCGGAGTCGATCCTGGAAAGGAATATTCCAAGATCCGACAAAGGATAGGCGTCGTCATGCAGGATGTGGATGAGCAGATCCTCGGCCCCACTGTTTATGATGATATCCTCTTTGCCCCGCTGAACTATGGCGTGGAGAAGGCCAAGGCAGAAGCATTGGCCAAGACTGTGATCGGAAGGTTGAATATTGAGTCGATCCAGGGGAAAATCGTCCATTACCTCTCCGGGGGTGAAAAGAAGAAGGTCGCCTTAGCCGGGGCATTGGTGTTGGAGCCGGATCTGTTGATCCTGGATGAACCCTTTACGGGATTGGATCCGAAATCAAAAAGCGATCTCATCCACACTTTGAATGATTTGAACAGGGAGATGGGGGTGACGGTGATTATGACCCTTCATGAGGTGGAACTGGTCTCTGAGGTGACGGACATCCTTTACCTCATGCACGGGCATGGGAATCTCAGCGAGCGGGGAAGACCGGATGAGATTTTTGGGAAATTTAAGGACTTAGAAAGTTTTAATCTGGAAGAGCCCACCCTGACGAAGCTCTTCAAGGGATTAAAAAAAGAAGGGCTCGATTTTGGAGACCCCCTCCGTATTGACGAAGCGATCCAATTGATCAAAAAACATTGGAATGAGAACAAAAAAGCTAATAGCTGATGGCTAATGGCTGATAGCGGAAAATCTTGATTATGAAATTTGGAAGCCTTCGATTGAGTGGTAACCTTGTTCTCGCGCCGATGTCGGGGGTTACTGATTACCCCTTCCGACAAATAGCAAAGGAGCACGGTTGCAGTTTGGCTTTTACAGAAATGGTCAGCGCAGATGGACTGTTACGAAAGGGGAAATCGTTCTTAAGGATCGGAGAGGATGAACATCCTGTTTCTGTCCAACTCTTCGGTTCAAATCCGGAGATCTTAGCCGAAGCCGCCCGGACGGCTGAGTCCATGGGAGCAGATGCGATTGACATCAATATGGGGTGCCCGGCGAAGCAGATCGTTGGGCCCGGAGCAGGGGCTGATCTCATGCGTTTTCCCGGAAAAGTGAAAGAGATTCTTACAACGGTGAGAAGGGTAGTGAGGAGCCCTCTTACCGTCAAAATTCGTTCTGGGTGGGATGCGGAACATATCAACGCGGCCGAAATCTCAAAAATTGCGGAGGACTGTGGTGTCGATGCCATTTCAATCCATCCCAGGACAAGGGTTCAAGGGTATGGCGGTCGGGCAGATTGGGATCTGATTTGGAAAGTGAAAAAGGCCGTTTGTATCCCTGTCATTGGAAATGGGGATATCACAACACCCTTATTGGCCAGGAAGATGTTAGAAGAGACGGGTTGTGATGGGGTGATGATTGGAAGAGGGGCATTAGGGAATCCATGGATCTTCGGCTTGAACGATTCGGGGCGTGGGGAGGCGGAACCGGCTACCCTGACCCTGGACGAGAGACAGAGAATGATTCATCATCATTTCACGCTGGTAAAAGCTTATTATGGCGAGAAATGGGCAGTCAAAAAATTTCAGAAACATGTTTACTGGTATACAAAAGGCCTCCGCGGTTGCGCCTCTTTCCACTCGAGGCTATCAGGATTAAAAGAAGAAGATGGTCTCTTCGAAGCCATCCATTCCTATTTCGATTTCGTTCAAAGGAGGACCCCATGCCAATCGTTCGTATCGACGGAAAACAGATCAGTTATTGGGCGGGGAGAAAAGGTTTTATAGAAGGCAGGGAATTCATCCTGTTTATCCACGGAGCAGGGGGAGGGCAGTATACGTGGAGTTATCAGAAAGGCTTTTTTGAGAAGGAGTTTAACCCTATCATCATCGAGCTTCCTGGCCACGGAGAATCAGGAGGAGAGGGTGAGGAAGAGATCGTGACCTATGCAGAACAGATTTACGCATTCTTACAGGCAGTGGGTGTCAGGAAAATTTTTCTCGTCGGACATTCAATGGGTGGAGCGATTGTTCAGACGTTGGCCCTGACTCATCCGGAGGTGATCAAAGGGATTGTATTAGTGGGAACCGGAGCAAGGTTAAAGGTTCTTCCTATGATCCTGAATGGGATTAAGAATAACTTTAGGGAGACAATTCCCAGAATCGTCCAATTTGCTTATTCTCGAAAGGCTCCCCCGGAGTTAATCGAAGGAGGCGTTAACCAGATGCTTCAATGTCGGCCAGAAGTCCTCTATGGCGACTTCGCAGCGTGTGATCGATTTGATGGTATGAAAGAACTTGAGAAGATTCATCTTCCCACGTTGGTCCTCTGTGGAGAGGATGACGAACTCACGCCTGTAAAGTATTCTCAATTCCTCCATAGCCGGATCAAAGGCTCGAAACTGGAAGTCCTTCCCAATGCCGGCCATATGGTGATGATGGAATCGCCCAAGGCTTTCAATGAGAAGGTTAGAGAATTTATAGTAACGGAATGAGAGGATTTAAGGGGTCTAGGACCAAACGACTGAGAGTGGAAAGTAGAGAGTAGTAAGTAAAAAGTAGTCAAAACCATATTCCATCTTCTCCTTTCTGGCCTCGACGTTTCGAACCCTTGGTCCCTCGAATCCTCGAACCCTCATCCATTGGGATAATCTTATGAAGCGCTGGTTGGTCGTCGAACTTTCCATCCCAATAGAATTCGGAGAGGCGGTCTCAAACTTCTTGATGGAGCAAGGAGCCACAGGCATTGAAGAGCTCGAAGGAGATCTAAAATGCGAAAGGCTGAAGACTTATTTTCCACAGGATGGAAAAGAGACAAGGATTCTTTATGCGCTTCGTCACTATCTAAAATCACTGGAGAAGGTCGCCCCTGAAATTCCGCGCGCACAGATCAGGACGGCTTCACTTCCTGAACAGGATTGGGGTGAAAACTGGAAAAGATTTTTTAAACCTATTCAGGTGACACCCCGATTTGTGGTAAAGCCACCCTGGTCAAAGATTCTATTAAAAAGAGGCCAGAGTTCCATAGACATCACTCCAGGAATGGCTTTTGGCACAGGAACCCATGCCACCACCCACCTCTCCATCCAAGCACTCGAAGAGAGCCTCAAGAAGAAGGGGCTTTCCGTTCTTGATGTGGGAACAGGTTCAGGAATTCTTTCCATCATCGCAGCCAAATTGGGAGCCAAAGAGGTTTGGGGCATAGACATCGATGGCGTGGCTGTGGAGAATGCAAGAGAGAATGTAGAGAAGAACCATGTTTCGGCCATCGTCAAGACAAGAAAAGGAAGTATTGGTGATCTTCATAAAAAATTTGATGTCGTCGTGGCCAACATCGATCTCAAGGGTTTGAGAAGGATAAGAAAACCTCTTCTGAACCACCTCAAGAAACGGGGCCTTCTCATCCTTTCAGGGATATTGGAGGAGGAAAAGGAAAGAATTCGTCTTTACTACTTGAAAACAAGACTCCTACGTTGGACCAAAGTCACTCAAGAAGGGGAGTGGATCTGCCTCACTTTTAAGAAGGAGTAAATAATTGGCTAATGGCCAATAGCTGATAGCTGACAGCACTATCAATAATCGAGAGGTGA
This sequence comes from uncultured Syntrophaceae bacterium, assembly GCA_964353925.1. Classification (GTDB taxonomy): domain Bacteria; phylum Desulfobacterota; class BSN033; order BSN033; family UBA1163; genus CAVQFR01. The sequence continues at coordinate 6,530 of CAYGWV010000049.1, forward strand.
TGAGATGGCCAGATTTTATGTTCCTCAACCTCGGATTGAGAAAGGGATGCTCAAGGTTGAGGGGGAGGAGGTGAAACATATTCGGAAGGTTCTTCGCCTCAAAGAAGGAGATGAGCTCACCGTCTTCGATGGTTTGGGCAAGGAGTTCGAGGGTACCATTGTTGAAGAAGGACTTTCTTCTGTTGTGATCAGGATCAAAAATGTTTACTCCTCAAAAAGAGATTCCCCATTAGAAGTGACTTTGGCCCAAAGCCTCCTCAAGGGTGAGAAGATGGACTACTTGATCCAGAAGGCAACGGAGTTGGGAGTTAAAGAAATCGTTCCCTTTTTATCCTCCCGTTCAGTACCCCTTTTAGAAAAATCGAAAAGCCTAAAGCGTCATCATCGATGGGAAAGAATTGCCATTGTGGCCTCCAAGCAATGCGGAAGGGGAGTGATTCCAAAGATTGAATCCCTTCAAGACTATTCTGAGATGCTCCCAAAGGCTTCACCAAACGCCCTTCGTCTTATTCTCTGGGAAAGAGAGGGGATCAAGTTGAAAGAAATATTAGAAAGATCAAAGGAAAGAAAGAAGATTTTTTTTGTTATCGGACCGGAAGGGGGATTTAGTCAGGGGGAGGTTGATGAGGCGAAAGGAGCCGGGTTTATCCCTGTAACATTGGGGAGGAGGATATTAAGGGCTGAAACAGCAAGTCTCTGCTTCCTCAGCATCCTCCAATACGAACAGGGAGATATCGGATAAAAAAAAGGGCCGGTTCCGTTCAAGGACCGGCCCAACCAGAAAGGAGGGGTATGGAGAGGTAGTTAGGCAGCCTTTTTCTCTGAATTATCGACAAATTCCTTGTATGTCTTACATTCCTGGATGATTTTGCATTTTCTTCGGCAGACCTCAACATGAATTTTTGGACTTCCTTTTCTTTTATCACAAACAAGATAACTCATTCCTAAATCCCCCTTTCTACCTCTTATTAGCCAGTCTAGACTTGAATAAATATTCTATATTTAGAACTGCAAGTATATTAGAACACAAGATATGGAAATGTCAAGAAAAAAATTCAGAAAACTACAAAATAATTTATATATGATTTCAATAGGTTATAATTCTAAAGATAAGTAAAATAACAATTTTTCAAATCATCTTGATGAAATTTAAGGAATATGCTCTCATTTCACCAAACTGAGAGAATAAAGACAACCTATAGAAATAAGAGCCTTTGTCAAGGGTTTTTGAAGAGAGCTCTGGAAAAGTGGAAGAAAGACAGCCAGGCCGGTCTTTAAAAGCTTTAGGATGCGGACCTTAGGGGAAGGGTATGGATTAATATGCGATGGAGAAGTTTTGCTTTGTTGGCTATCATCCAGAACGATCAGGCCAACACCACTTTATCATTATCATCATTTGGGGAAGGTTGCATGTGAAGAAAATCCAGGGTGGTGATTCGGGCCGATCTGGGTTTCAACGGATTGGTCGAAAAATTCAAGAAGCACGGATATGCCCCTGTTGTGATTTCCCCGGAAGTGGCCCCCACATGGGAAAGGGAGGGCATCCTTTATGGTTTGAAATAACCTTTATTTCTTGCCTTTGGGTAATGAAAATCCGATTTTCTTAAACTTCATGAAGAAATGACCCAGGAGGAAAAACGGTTTATCGTATCCGTAAAAGAGGGAAAACCCCAATGGGATTTGTTGGGGGCGCCCGGAATCGAAAATCTCCCGGCTGTTAAATGGAAGCTTCAAAACATACGCCGAATGGCGCCGATGAAACACCGGGAGGCACTACAAAAACTCCGCGACTACCTTGGCGTATAACGGCGCGTTCGATACTTCCTATTCCACCCCCATTAAAAGTGTCAGATAATTAGAGAACTTCATATTGATCGGAGCGCAGTCTTGGACACCGAAATTGCGATATTGCAAGCCTGCCCAGAAAGCATTACTCTTAGAAGGACATCGTTGGGTGGCCCTCTTTCTTAGGTGATGACAACGGACCCTTTTTCCATTTCAATCCTCTCGGCGGGCCGGGGCTGGCTCATGGTGGAGAAGCCCTCCGGGCTGAGCGTCCAGGAGGAGCAGGGGCAGGACCTCTGTT
>CAYGWV010000050.1:0-6911 GCA_964353925.1 uncultured Syntrophaceae bacterium
CCCTCTCCTTATTATTATTCGAGGACATCACTGATGACGCCTGCACCGACCGTACGACCTCCCTCCCGAATCGCAAACCGCAACTCCTTCTCCATCGCAATCGGCGTAATCAACTCGATCGTCAACGAGACATTGTCCCCAGGCATCACCATCTCCACCCCCTCCGGCAATACCGCCACCCCCGTCACATCCGTCGTCCGAAAGTAAAACTGAGGCCGATACCCATTAAAAAACGGCGTATGCCGACCCCCCTCCTCCTTCGTCAAGATATAGGCCTCCGCCTTAAACTTCCGATGCGGCGTAATCGACCCTGGCTTGGCCACCACCTGCCCTCGCTCCACATCCTCACGCTTCACCCCTCGAAGCAACACTCCAATATTATCCCCCGCCTGACCCTGATCCAACGTCTTGCGAAACATCTCCACTCCCGTACACACCGTCTTCGCCGTCGGCCGTATCCCGACCACCTCCACCTCATCTCCCACCTTGACTACCCCTCGCTCCGCTCGCCCCGTCACCACCGTCCCCCGCCCCGAGATCGTAAACACATCCTCCACCGGCAGCAAAAACGGCTTGTCGATCTCCCGAACCGGCTCCGGTATAAACGCGTCCACCGCATCCATCAACTTCCATATCCCACTACACCACTGACACTCCGCCTTCCCACACCCACACTCCAACGCCTTGAGCGCACTCCCCCGGATCACCGGCGTCGCCTCCCCGGGAAAATCATACCCCGATAATAACTCCCTCACCTCCAACTCCACCAAATCCAATAACTCCGGATCCTCCACCATGTCCACCTTGTTCAAAAATACCACAATATGCGGCACCCGCACCTGCTTCGCCAATAACACATGCTCCCGCGTCTGAGGCATCGGCCCATCCGCCGCCGAAACCACCAAGATCGTCCCATCCATCTGCGCCGCACCCGTAATCATATTCTTGATATAATCCGCATGCCCAGGACAATCGATGTGCGCATAATGACGCTTCACCGTCTCATACTCCACATGCGCAATCGCTATCGTCAACCCACGCTCCTTCTCCTCCGGCGCCTTGTCGATCTGATCAAACGCCATGTAGGAAGCCAACTTCTTCGTCGCCAATACCTTCGTGATCGCTGAGGTCAACGTCGTCTTCCCATGATCCACATGACCGATCGTCCCTATGTTCACATGCGGCTTTGTCCTCTCAAACTTCGGCTTCGACATGGCTCAAACCCTCCTTATCTTTCGAAAGAATCGCTCAATCCCGCTTTTTCCTTGGAGCCCACGATCGGATTTGAACCGATGACCTCTTCCTTACCAAGGAAGTGCTCCACCGACTGAGCTACGTGGGCCAAAAATAAAGAAAAACCTGTCAATGAATAGAGACAGGCTGGCCGAATTTTGGTGAAGCTAAATTAATGATATAATTGTATCACAATGGAGCGGGAAACGGGGATCGAACCCGCGACCCTCAGCTTGGAAGGCTGATGCTCTACCAACTGAGCTACTCCCGCCTTTGAATAACAAACAATCTTCAACAATGGATGACACCCAATCAATGAATTTTCTTTTCGTCTAATTTAGGTCAAAACCTTCACCGTGAAAATCAAACTCTCTGCCGCCCACGTGTGACGAAGGTAGCTCATGAACCTCGCTTACGGCGTTTCAGTGATTCAATTTGAGATTAATAATGGGTTGAATGGTTCAGACAATCGCCCGCTGGCAAGCCTGGTGGAGAGGGGAGGATTCGAACCTCCGAAGGCATCGCCAACAGATTTACAGTCTGTCCCCTTTGGCCACTCGGGAACCTCTCCGACTCTAAATCTTCTTTTTTTGATTGAACATTTCCTCCTGGTATAGAAAAAGACTGGAAAATCAATGAGTTACATTAGTGGAATAAAGATCATGGTGAACTTAACTTATTATAGTTAACAAAATAATTTCTTTTTGTCAAGAATTTTTTTAAAAAAAGAAATAATTTCTTGCTCCTAGCTCGCCTTATCAATATACTATATCTTAATCTTAGCTTCTCTCGTAATTTGGATCGATGATGGGGGTACTTGCTCTGAAAAAAAATGGAATGTTCCTTTTGCCTATTTCAGTCACCCTGCTCTTCTCTTTTCTCTATCCGACTTCAATCGCATCTCAGGATTCTTTCCACGATAAGATCATCCTTAAGGGATGCGATGGGAACCCGCTTACCCTTGAAAGTAAAATACCTTACAGTCCTAGAAAAACCTGTGGGGGCTGCCATGATTATGATCAAATCACCAAGGGATACCATTTCCAGCAGGGCCGAACGGATGGAGCCGGTAAAATCGTCATCAGCGATACATTCGATCCCAAGTATCCCTGGAACTTATCTTCAGGAATGTATGGGAGGGTTACGGTCGCCTCTATGAATTTAAGCCAATTGTCTAAGAAAGTGAATCAAACTCTCTCTGAAATCGACCAATCCTCTTTTTCGTTTGTTCAGGCTTGCGGCGCCTGCCACCCAGGAGGGGGATGGAGTGAATACGATCGGAGAGGTCACCTCTACTATGATGAAGAGAGTAAGAAATTTGGTTATGAAGACTCAGGAGGAAGTCCTTTGCTGGATGGCGACTATACTCCATTTAATCATGGGAATGCCGATGACGGAGCTCCTTGGAATCAAAGTGGTGTGAGCGAGGCAGACTGCTTTTTCTGTCACTTAAAGGGGTATCTATGGAAAGAACGCGAGGCAACGCTGCGGGGAAAGTTTTTTAAATATGGACCTACCGTTGGAGCGGGATGGGCGGACATCAAACTTTCCCACGACGAATCAGGAAATTCAAAAGTAGATGAGGTTACAGTGGATTACACTAAAAAAGAAGTGGCCGATTTTGAAAATCTTAACGTTCAGATTGTGAGAAGACCCTCTGATGAGAATTGTTGGTCCTGTCATGCGGTCGCCGACGGAAAAAGGAGAGGTCGTCAGTGGAACTCAGAGACAGATGTCCATAACGCCAAAGGCCTCCATTGCCTCTCCTGCCATCCGGGCAATAAAGATCATAATTTTGCCAAAGGGAATACGATCCAGCAGACCGTACGAAGCGACTTGAACCAGTCCATGGTTTCCTGCGAGGACTGTCATTACAAAGGCAAGAGCAAGAGTGCGCCCAAATATAAACATCCCTTCTCGCCACGGCATTTGAAAATCATTGCCTGCCAAACCTGCCATATCCCTTTTCAGAGGGCTTCAGCAGACCTCGTTTACGACTTTTCTTCAAGTGGACGAACGCTCATTTATGAAACCTTTAAATTTCTCTCGAGTGATCCTCTGGATCCGAAGAAGGCAGTCCCTGGAACGGCTCCAAATATCTGGTATCCTGCTTTAACGAAGTGGAAGGGTAAAATCGTTCCTGCCAAATCATTAGTGGTCCTCTACTGGGGAGACCTGGATCCAAAAACCAATGTGGTCAAGCCCATCTCCCTTTGGAAGATACAGGGATTAAAAAAACCTCCCCTCCTCAAGGATGACAATGGAGATGGGGTGCCTGAAGTGAATTCTCTCGATGAAATCAAGGCCTTTTTGAAAGCACTGAAGGAGAAGGATAAGTTTGAAAATCCTGTGGCCGCTTATCCCGTGTTGATGAAAGGCGGGTTTCTTTACCAGCTGGATAAGAAGGGAGAGGTGGAGAAGATGAAACACGAGCAGGCTGAAGTCCTTGACTTCTCTCTCAGCCATAATGTAGTGTCAGGGCCGGATGTCATGGGTGCCCGGGGCTGCAAGGAATGCCACTCTAAAAAATCTTCGTTCTTCTTAAGAAAAGTTCTGATCGATCCATGGGATGAGAAAGGGAAACCCGTTTATATCGAAAACTGGGAACGTCTCGGCATCGATCAAGAAAAATTGAGCCGACTTTTGATGGATCAGTGATTTCTTCGCGAAAAGATCCCATCGGGGATGCCCCGGGAATCCCCCCACGGATCCACGGTTATTTTGAATCAGGATCCCGAGCCCTCGAACTCCCGACCCCTTTAAAAACGTCCGAATGATGCTGAAGGATATTCCCTGACCGGCTGCGCCAGAACTGGTAGTTGTGTCCGGACTTCCCGTTAAAAGGCTGCACTGGAATCTGGCGGCTTCCTTCTTTCAGCAGCTTCTCAAAATTCTTGTTTCCTTTTGTAATCCCGTCAAACCCTTCCTTCGATCCATAATCAAAATAGAGCCAGTCGGGCCGTTGGTTTATTCCCTTGTTTTTGATCAGGGTTAAGGGGTTGTTAGCTTGGATATGTTTCAAGTCGAGAGAAGAACCGGAAGGAAATTGATGAGGCTCAAGGTGGCCAAATACCTCTAAAAACTCAGGCATCACCATCTTCATCATCCACTTGTCCCGGAGAAGCTCGACGTCGAGAAGACCGCTCTGGCTGCTAAGGGACCGGAAAAGATGAGGATATTTCAGTCCAAGTTTGATTGCTCCGAATCCCCCCATTGAAATACCACCGAGGCCCCTTGTCCGAAGAAGCCTTTCTTTGTATTGAGATTGAGACTCAAGATATTGAACAAGTTCAAGAAAATAGGATTCATGCTTTCCCATGGCTCCCGGCTTCATATAGAAGAAAGGAAAGAGGGAATAATTCATGGCCTCTCCTGGATAGAAATCATCACAGGCCTTATGATTCTTCGTTTCAGGGAAAAGTCTCTTCCCCTCATTCTCATCGGTATAAAACCCATTGTCCCCGTCCGGAAGGACGATGACCATTTTCTGAAGGGGATGAAAGGGATCGTTCAGATTCTTCTGGGGATGAAGATTGTGGGAGACAATCGATTGGGCAATTTCCTCCGGTCTATAATCTCCTTTGCCAAGACCTCCAATTTGAGAGAGCTCTTGGAACCTCCTCTCCAGCGATTTCTGCAGATCACGATAAGTTCGATTTTTCGAATCCGTCATCGCATAAGCGACGACAGCAATGCCTTCATGGAGAAGCCAATGATATTCTTCCTCCTTCACCTCGCAAAGGAGCCTCTTTGCTTTTTCAGGAGAGGTGGCTTTCCACCAGATTCCCGTCCGATGAAAGTTATACCCGTGCAAAAGAAAAAGGACTGGAACCTTGGCCATGGGATTTTGATAAAAATCTTCTGGGAGGATGACGAAGAACCCCTTCTCCTTATCCAATAGATTTGAAAAAAAGACCTCATATTGAACCAGGTACCGATATGTCTGGGAAGCCTTTGGGAAAAGGAAATAGGAAACCGCCGGGTCTTCAGAGCAGCAAGGGGATTGAGCACTGGAGGTTTCAAGCGACCCAATCGATATTAACAGTACAGAGGAAAGAATTATCCAAAACCGTTTTTGGTCCTTCATCTCAATTAGGGCTAATATAACTTCAAAAAAACACCACGACAATAATTAAAATCTTAGTATCAACTTAACTGTTTGAAATGCCCTTGTAAAATCCCTCCAACCTCCCTTTGCCTGCCTTCTGCAGGGGAAAGATACCAAAGGGAGGAAAGAGGTTTCCCCCTTTTGACAAAGGGGGATGAAGGGGGATTAGATCGTTTCTTTCAAAACGCTAAAGTGCTACAAATCGCGTTGATACCTAGCGAGAGAGGGAAGCACGGGAGGGAAGAAAATCTCGAGTTATCTTACTTTCGTAGCATTTCTTTGGAAAGAAGTTTGCGCATTTCATTCCGGACTCGACGTGCAATCTTGACGGCACGTCTCGTTTCAGCCAGCAATATGGGCTCGTAATCACCTGGATATCGAGTGACAGTAGCATCATCGATGAGCTTTCTTTGGCTCTTCGGGTGTCAGTTTGGGACGGGTGTTCGAAGGTAAAAGGGCGATCCGTTCTTTGATGCCATGGGTTTTGGGGAAATCAATTCTCTTTAGAACCAAAAAGGCCTTTAAATATTTTTCTACACATCGTTGAGCATGGAAACATACTGTATCCGTAGGACAATCCTTCCTCATTCCTAATGTGTGAGTCGCATTCTTTAAGTCCTTTTCACCTTCTCTTCATTGAATCTATCCGGACCTTTTCGAAAAAATGTCTTTTTAGAAATTATGATACAAAGGAAATGATGGATTGGCAAAGCAAAAATATTTCCAAATACCCTCTTCAATACATATGAAATTTGAAAAAATCTATTTCTACACAACGTCCCATTCTACAGACCGTATCAAGTTCCGTATTGAATTCTTCTTCGGGATTCTTGAATATTTCCCACAATGCAGCATTTCAAGCGAAATGTTGACATTCTACTCCTTTTTTCATATATTCAACTCACCCCAAAACAAATTCTCATTCCAAGAAATGAATTGCAAGAGTTGTTGCCAAGATTGACTCTTAGGCTCAGGTCAAAGGAGGGGCGATTGTCGCTCATATTCGAATGGGATGAAAAGAAGGCAGATGACAATTTAAGGAAGCATGGGGTGAGCTTCGATGAAGCGAAGACAGTTTTTAATGACCCTTTTTCTGTAACGATTTATAATCCGGATCATGTAAGCGACAAGGAGAGGTATATCGACATTGGATTGTCTTCAAAAGGAAGATTAATTGTGGTATCATATATTGAGAGAGGCGAGAAGATACGTATTATCAGCAGTAGGGAAGCAATAAGGAAGGAACAGGGAGAATATGAAAACAAGTAAGAAAAACAATGAAGTTATTGAAATGAGAGAAGAATACGATTTTTCCGGTGGAGTTCGGGGAAAGCATTTTGAAGCCTATCGAAAAGGACATACCGTTGAAATTGGCAAGCGGGACGGGTCAGTTGAGGTGCATTACTTTACTCAAGAAGATGGAGCAGTCATGCTTGACCCCGACGTAAAAAAGCATTTCCCCGATTCCAAATCCGTGAACAGAGCCCTTCGTTCTTTAATTACGGCACATTGATCTGCCTTTTTTATATTTCACCGTAACCATTGCATCTCAGAAAGATGCTGGAGTCAA
>CAYGWV010000051.1:0-6128 GCA_964353925.1 uncultured Syntrophaceae bacterium
GTTAACGCTGGCAATAAATATATCGATGAAACAGCCCCGTGGGCTTTGGCCAAGGCAGAAAAAGATCGGCCACGGCTTGGCACGGTGCTTTACACCACGCTGGAATCCATTCGACTCAGTGCCCTGCTGCTTGCTGCCTTCATGCCGTCTACCTGTGAAAAGATGTGGTCCCAACTCGGCATGGAGGAAAATCTTTGGGAACAAAATATAAAGAAGAACGGAAAGTGGGGAGGTCTAACACCAGGAAGGAAAGTGGCTCAACCCAGTCCTCTCTTTCCGAGGCTTGACCCTGCCAAGATCTCGCAAGGCACCTAGCGCATTGCGCATAACGAATGGCTCAAAATTAAAATCCGAAATCCGCAATCTGAAATCTAAAATTTAATCTTTTATGAAGAAACCCCAATCCATCCATTCCATTCTTGAGAAAACCTTGAAGACTCTGGAGATCGATATCCCGTTGAAGACCTATTCCATCGTGGGAGCGTGGAACGAAATCGTAGGTGAGTCCGTGGCAGGACATTCCCAACCCCGTTCCATTCGAAACCAAATCCTCTTCATCGATGTCGCCCACCCAACCTGGATGCAACAACTCCAGTTTCTTAAACCCACCCTCCTCGACCAGGTGAATGGTTTTTTAGGGGAGCCTCTGATTCAGGACATCCGATTCAAATTGGGGAAGGTTTCCCCACCCCTCCCGGCTCCTCCAAAAACCCTTTTGGCGGAAGATGAGAGCCTTGACCAGGGGACCTTGAACCGAATTGAGAACCTTCTCCGAGAAATTGACGATGAAGAGGTGCAGAAGAGTTTGCGCGAGGTTTTGATCCAAGGAGCAAAATTGGAGCGTTATAGATCCAAATCTCCCTTAAAATAATTTAGTTCATTTATTCCTGAAATGAGTTAAGGAGGAGAAGGTGTTCGGTGAGCAAGAGTGATCTGAAGGATACCCCCTAATACCGGAAAGGATTTAATTCTTTTAAACCCCACTTTGTCTAGCATCTCGCTCTGATCAAATGAGAAAAAGTTGAAATTCCCTCTCTCAAAAAGTTTGAAAAAAATAAGGGAGATGATTTTAGCCTTCCCGGAAACTTGCGGATTGAAATCTGCAACCCCCATCCTTCCTTTCTCCTTTAATGCCAGGTAGGAATGTTCCAGAGCGACCAAACGTTTTTTCTCGGGAAGCTCATGCATGGCAAACGAAGTAAAAATTCCATCAAAATAATTTTGATATCCAAACGGTTTGGTCACATCCTTATGGAGAAATACCACCTTCTTGAATCCTCCATACCGTCTCTTTGCGACCTCTACCATCCTTTCAGATAGATCCATTCCTACGACCTCACCTTCCTCTCCGACTGTCTGTAGCATCCATGAGGCCACTCTCCCTGTTCCTGAGCAGAGGTCCAGAATCCTCTCCCCCTTTTCAGGAGCGAGAATTTTCACTGCCTTCTTCTGAAATCCAGCATACTGTTTGAAGGTGAGGAGATCGAGAATCGTGTCGTAATAAGGGGCAGACTTTCCGAAGTAGTCGATGCGATGATTATCCGTGCATGGAGCAGAGGGCATAGGGCATGGGGTCAAATTGTTTTGGTCACTCGAAATGGGTATTTGGAATTCATTTGTGATTTGGGATTTGGATATTGGATTTTGTTCCTAGACCTTTTCTAAGACAATCTTCACTCCCTCTTTAACCTTGAGGAAAACCTTGGGATCGGATAGGACCTTTCCAATGATATTGACTGGACTGGCAGCTCGAATCTCTTCACCCCGGCTTGCCGGGGTGGGTCCGAAAAAGATGCAGAAGGCATGTCCGGTTGGCCAATATCCCAATTCACCCGCTGAGACAACCTCCCTTGCCCCTTGCTCCAATCCAGTCTTCACCGGAATGGCGAAATAAATTTCCTCGCCCCAGAGAGTGGCCTTTGCTTCAATAGGGAGAGCTTCCCAGATCAGTTGGGCTGTTTTCGCTTCGTTCAGTTCTGCTTCGACCTTTAGTTCACTTACGAGGATTCTGATTTTCTTTCCCATCTTCTACTCCTCTTGCTTCGAGAGGATCAAATTCATTAAAAAGACCCTCATGTTCTTCCTGATTCTCTATATTGTTCGGAAAGAAAAGGATCTCCCGATCCATCTTGACGACCTCCCCTTTCAGGGTAAGGAAAGTCTGAGTCTGGTTTCTCAACAAAAAGAAACTGAGGACCACCAGAACATAGCTGGAGAGTTCTCTTGCCGTCGTATAAAAAAAGCGAGCGTCCAAGCCAAAAAAGTAGTAAACTTCCGCAAAAAGCCTCGCCGTGTTGATCAAAAGGCCCAGGGTGATGAGCTGCAAAAAACGCTTTGTCTTCGTGGTATTCTGGGCCAAGGAAAGGAGGCATTGATCATAGGCCTTCTTGAAGTTTTTCCAACTGCTCGAAATGTTCTTGAGGAGATCCAGATATACCTTTTCATCCCCTCCGTAAATCTTCAAACGGACCTGTCTGTCTCCTCGAAACAGAAGATAACGCTTTAACAACTCTTCTCTTTCTGAGAGAAGCCTCTGGTTTATTTTGAGTCCGCGATAAAGGACAAATCCTATCCCGGCGAGAAGAATAAGAGGAATGGCTTCATTGGTTATTCGAATCCACAAGACTTCGTTCATCTCTCAAACCTATGTTCGATTGATCAGGCTGGCCAGATAGCCAGCTCCAAATCCATTATCAATGTTGACCACGCCCACACCTGAGGCGCAAGAATTCAACATGGCCAGCAGTGCAGTGACTCCTCCAAAACTTGTCCCATATCCGACACTCGTGGGAACAGCAATGACTGGCCGGTCCACCAACCCACCTACAACGCTGGGCAACGCTCCCTCCATCCCAGCGACCACGATGAGGACACGCGCCGCTTCCAATCTCTGCCTCTCCGAAAGGAGCCGGTGAATCCCTGCAACGCCCACATCATAAAGGGTCTCCGCACGATTCCCCATGAACTGAGCCGTGACCGCAGCTTCCTCAGCTACAGGGATATCCGTCGTTCCTGCTGTAATGATCAGAATCGTTCCTTTCCCTTCAGACTTGATGGGGTGGGTGAGATAGGTCAGAACCTGGGATCTTGGGTAGTATCGGCTCTTTGGAAAAACGTTTTGTATCGCTTTGGCTTTTTTCTCTTCCAAACGTGTGATGAGTATGTTTTGGCCCTTCCTCTTTAACTGCTTCATGATGGGGAGAATTTGTCCAGAGCTTTTTCCTTGTCCCCAGATCACCTCCGGAAAACCTTTTCGAAGACTACGATGATGATCAATCCTGGTAAACCCTAAGTCTTCAAAGGGAAGCGACTTCAATTCCACCATGGCCTCATCAAGCGTCGTCTTCCCCGATTTTACTTTTCTCAGAAGATCTTCAAGCTTCCGAACATTCATTCTTCCCTCTAAAAAGCATTCTATTCAGTCTCCGGATGAAAAGTCAAGAAAAACTGCCTCCTTAAACAAATTCTTTCTTAGGGTGATCGAATGAGGTGAAGACGATCGCGACTTGCCACTCCTATCTACCATGGATACCAAGTGCCCAGCGAACTTTCGATTTTTCAGGTCCAGATGAGTTCATGAATCCCTTCATGCTCCTGTTGACCTCCTTTTGGACAATTGAGTCCATTCCAATTATAATTTGACCTGTTCCTTAACATCTCTTACCTTTACGGATCGTTCTTAAGATGCGGCGTTACCTCATTTTTGCTTCTGCCGGTTTGGGCCTTCTGATGTACTCCATTGATAGTACCGTGGTGGCTGTCGCCTTCCCCAATTTTATAAAAGACTTCGGCACCAATGTCCTCTGGGCAGCATGGACAATTTCAATTTACCTGATAGCAGTAACGAGCGTGATGCCGTTGATGGGCAACCTGAGCGATGGCTTTGGCCGCAAAAAGGTCTTTCTGATCTCTCTCATCCTTTTTACGGTCAGTTCCCTCGCGTGCGGCCTTGCGCCCAATATCTACAGCTTGGTGGCATTTCGGTTCCTTCAAGGCGTCGGAGGAGCAAGCTTTCTCCCAACGGCAGCGGGCATCGTCAGTGATCAATTCCCCGAGCATCGGGAGAGGGCCATTGGTCTATTTACAAGTATCTTTCCCATCGGAGGTATTGTCGGCCCAAGCTTAGGCGGCTGGATCGTCAGTCGATATTCCTGGCGATATATTTTCTATATTAATCTGCCGATCGGCATTGGTTTGGCAATTCTGATTATGATTTTACTTAAAGACTCCAAGGTTCTTTCTCGGCCCCATATCGACTTTGTGGGAGCTTCTTTTTTCTTTGGAGCCATACTCTTCCTCATGCTGGGCTTGAATCTCATTGCCGAGGGCTTCTCCACGTCGTCCCTTCTTTTAACAGTCATCTTTTTAGTCGTCAGTTTTTCTTTCTTTTCCCTGTTTGTTTATCAAGAGAAGAAGGATTCCAACCCCATGCTGGATATGGCCTTGTTGAGATCAAAGCCTTTTCTGGCGGCAAACCTCTATAATATGATGGTGGGCGCTGGAGTCTTCGGAACCTTTGCTTTTATCCCACTCTACGCTACCTCCGTGCATCAGTTATCCACCCTGGCAAGCGGTATGATACTGACGCCTCGCTCTCTCGGAGTCATTCCCGCCTCAGCGATCACCAGCTTTCTACTCAAGCGATGGGGTTACCGATGGCCTATGGTCCTGGGTTTGAGCATCATCTCCCTTTCAACAATCCTTCTCGACAGCCGAGGACTTCAGTTGCTCAGAATCATCGGTATTCATTTGGGAGTCGCTGAAATTCTAGCGGTCCTGATCATGGTGACTGGAATTGGTGTTGGAATTGCTCTCCCCGCTTCCAACAACGCCTGTATCGAACTGATGCCCGAAAAGGTGGCTACGATTACAGGGCTCCGAGGAATGTTTAGATCTGTCGGAGGAGCGTTTGGAATTTCATTAATCACCATTATCCTCCATTCGAGTTCTACCCCTGCCCATGGCTTCAGCGCTACCTTTCTCTCTTTTGGGTTGGGGCTTTTATTGACGATTCCTCTTGTCTTCCTGATGCCCACTGGAAAGAAAGGGTGGAGTCTTCGCCGGGAGGATCTTTGGAGATAGGGGAGGCTGTTGATGACAAACCTCTTTTTGAACGGAAGGTATGGGGATGGATGATGAAACAGCCAACTCGACCGCCATCAAAATAGGCTTGAGAAAATAAACAAGATGATATAGACTTTAGAAAACTTAAAATGACAACAGTTACCATTCGTCCAAAAAGGAGGGAGGTATGAAACGTTTAATCCTTGTGGCATTTCTGTCCGTGGCCAGCTTGGGTCTTGCCCTCGGGGTCGATAAGGTTCAGGCACAGCCCTATCCGAGTCGTCCCATTCAGATGATCATCCCTAATGTTCCGGGTTCGATCATGGACATTAATTCAAGGCTTTTTACAGAGGATTTGGGAAAAATCATGGGGACACAAGTCGTCCCCATCAACAAGCCAGGTGCGGCAACCATCTTGGGCACCGATGCTCTGGCAAAGAGCAAGAAGGATGGTTACACCATTGGCTACGCAAGCAATTCGATCGTCTATGCACGGATCCTCAATCCGGAGACGTTTCACTTTGATCCGGATAAGGATATCGAACCCTTGGGCCAGCATGTACTGCTCCCATTGGCCGCTGCGGTGAGAGCCGACGCGCCCTGGAACACCTTTAATGAACTGATCGACTATGCCAAGAAGAACCCCGGGAAGGTCCGAGTCGATACCATCGGAATAGGGTCCCCCGCCCACTTCAACCTGGAGATTATACAATCTCTGACCGGCGCAAAATTCACGCACGTTCCCTTCAAAGGAGGGGAATCCGTGATCACGGCCATCCTGGGTGGTCATATTGAGGTGACCATCGACGCGGTCAACAAAATCTGGCCCCAGGTGGAATCAAAACAGATGAAGATCCTCCTGTTGAGCACCAAGATGGCGGATTTTCCCAACGTTCCAACGATTACGGAATTGGGTCATAAGCAGGGGCTTGTTTCGACGTGGTTTGCAGCCTACACTCAGTTTGGACTCCCGGAGGATGTGAAGAAGATTCTGGTGCCGGCCACGGAAAGGGCGATCAAGAACCCGGAGTCGAAGGCGAAAATTGAGCAGATGAAATTGGTCG
>CAYGWV010000052.1:0-13391 GCA_964353925.1 uncultured Syntrophaceae bacterium
TACAAATGGACGTACAGCCTCCACAACCCACATTTAAAACCTTCCTGAAGCTTCCCACTATTTCTTTGATCTCGTCAAAAAGTTTTCTTTCCCCGACAATCATTTTCTCCCTCCAGCTACGCAGATTACACCGATTCAAAAAGCGAGATTTCAACGATGCTTTTAAAATCTGTGTAATCTTTTTCGGTAATCTGCGCAATCATTTTTTTACATGACATCCCCCGCAAAAACGGGGACCGGTCTTCTTATTTTCTTTTAGATCCTTCCTATGGCAACCGATGCACTGGTCGTGAAAAGCCTGTTCCAGATTGAGTCGGGAATTCGAGCGATGGCAGGCAGAACAGCGGATGCCCTCTTTTCCTTCCTCCAGGGCACCCTCCTCCAGGACGTTTTTCCCGTCTTTATAAATATGATGGCAGTCCTTGCAAGAGAGTCCAGCTTCGGCATGACGATTATGAGGAAAGGTCACCGCAGTTCGTGTCCTTCCTCCCAAGACCTTTGAATTGTCTAACACGATCTTGTCCGGCTGTGCGGGGAGGTGTGGAGTCCAGATTAAGATCAGGACAGCAGCAACCGTGATCATCAAGGCCTTGCGGCCTATCGTCTTCATACCCATTCTCCTTCAGGAGACCCCGTTTCCGCGTTACAACCAACTCTCCGACGAAACCTCGTCAAGCTGAGGATAGACATCCTGAGACCTAAGGACGCTTCGAGCAAAGGCGATCATGCTGGGAATATGAATACCGATGGGACAGTAGCAGCGGCCGCAAAGCACACAGTTTCTCCACACGATGCCCTTCATCTCCGTCAACAGCTTTCGGTCCACCTTGCCCTTTTTCTTGTAGAGTTTTCCTAAGGAATAGATGGCTTTATAAGAGGGCATGTATTGAGGATCTTTATGATGCGCCATGTATAAAAAGCAGCTTTCGGCACAAAGACTGCAATGGGCGCAATGGGATAAATATCGTTTCATTTTTCCTTTTTTCCGATTGAGCATCTCTTTTATCTGTTTCGTATCAACCGGTTTCACTTCCTGATGGGACATACGATTCTCCATGTCGCAAAATCCTTTCCGTTACCAGGTTCTCTCTCCCCGTGCGAAACTGTATTCATTCCCGATGAGGAAACGATAGAGGAAGAAAAAGAGCATGTGCCCGAGTTTCGTAAAGGGGATGATTATGAGCATGACTTCTCCTGCCAGAACGTGGACCGTCATCACCGTATCATAATGAAACCACTGGTGGTAAGCGAGATACCCGGTCAGGAAAGGGGCCAGAGCAATGAGCAAAATCGCATAATCGTACAGGGAGGTGATCACTCGAACCCGGGACAGAAACAGGCGGCGGCCCAGGAAGAAAGCCACACAGATCAAAACGACCAGGGTCAAGATATCCGTGATGGATTCGGGCAGACTCCATAGGCTAAGACCCCAAGATTGATTCAGGAGGATATTATGCCCAAGTAGAAATAAAGGCACCAGGATGAGAAAGACATGGAACACCGATGTCACAATCGTGATGAGGGGATCGGTTTTCCACAGGGTTCCGTTAAGGGAGGCAAGACAAAAAGTGACCCATTGTCCCGCCGTCTTCTTTTCAGGTTTTACCTCCAAAGGGGGATAGATCCATTCCTTTTTCTTGGTCAATTTGAAGAACTGAATGAACTGGAAAATCAGCCCTAAGATAAATATGACAAAAGCAATCGACACCAGCTGTCCCTGAATAAAATCGACCATGAACCTCTCCTGACTGCTTCAGATAGGGGGATAAGGACTTAGGGAATTGGGGGAATTCTTAACCCAAATACCCTATTTTCCTATGGCAGTATCGCTCTTTTCTCCCGATCTCCCTATCACCCAATCTCCCCATCATCGGTTAAACCTGAGGTCTGGGGATGAGCTTCGCCCGTTCGGCGATTTCCGGGACCCCGTGCTCCCATTCGATCGCCATGAGATGGATTCCGCGAACCCCTTTCGTCTCTTTCAACTCCTCAATCTGCTCAACGCAGATCTTGATTCCTTCTTCAGCAGCTTTTTTTGCCTGCACAATCCGATCGATGATCTCGTCAGGGATGATGATGCCGGAGACATTCTTCGCCATATATCGAGCCATACCGCCTGACTTCAGCGGAGTGATTCCCGCCAAAATAGAGACCTTTTCGGTCAGCCCCAACTCGTTGGCCTGCTTCATCCATTCCCGGAACCTTTTCATGTCATAAATGCATTGGGTTTGGATGAAATCTGCACCCGCACTGACTTTTTTTGCCAAACGGTGAACTCGCCATTCAAAGGGTTCGGCAAATGGATTCGCAGCCGCACCGATGAACATCTGGGGCGCTCCATCGATCTCATCGCCGTTAAGAAATTTTTTATCATCGCGCATTCCTTTTACCATGCTGATCAGTTGAATGGAATCGATGTCGAAGACGCCCTTGGTTAAAGGATGGTTGCCAAACTGCTGGTGGTCACCCGACAGACAGAGCATATTCCGGACACCATGAGCATAAGCTCCCAGAATATCGCTCTGCATGGCGATGCGATTGCGGTCTCGACAGACCATCTGATAGTTGGGTTCACACCCTTCCTGAATGGCGATCAAGGCGGCACCCCAACTTGACATTCGCACGACAGCGGTTTGGTTATCCGTGATGTTCACCGCATCCGTGATCCCTTTTAAGTAACTTGCTTTTTTCCGGATCGCCTCCACATTGGCTCCCTGGGGAGGGCCGAGCTCACCCGTAAAAGCAAAATGACCCGCTTCCAACATCTTTTCCAGACGACTTCCTGATTTCATAGACATGGACTTCCCTTTCTTGACAGCCTGGAGCTTGGGTCCCTGATTTTATTCTTCTCTACTCGACCTTGGGCCGGGGTGATAGTCCTGCTCGATCCACAATTTGAGCAAACTTTTCCTCCAGATCCATCCCCATGAGATGGATTCCATGGATGCCTTTCATTTCTTTTAGCTCCTTGATCTGTTCGATGCAGATCCTGATTCCTTCTTCATCAGGGTCTTTAGACTTTGTGATGCGATCGATCAACCCGTCGGGAATGGGAACCCTTGGTAAGGTTTTGTCTTTGCGTTGTAAAACGATTCGCTCTGAATTTAAAGGACTAACCCCTGCAAGGATGTGGCATTTCTCATGAAGTCCTCGATCTTGTACCCTCTTCATCCATTCGTTAAACCGGTTCATATCGTAGATGCACTGGGTCTGGATGAAGTCCGCCCCTGCAGTGACTTTCTTACCTAATCGGATGGCTCGGAATTCGACCGGGTCTCCGAAAGGATTTTCTACCGCACCGATGAAGAGTCTGATCTCCCCCTCGATCTTTTCCACCCCGCCCAGAAGGGTACCTTGATCCCGCAGGGTCCGGACACAGTCGATCAATTGGATGGAGTCGAGATCGTGCACGTTCTTTGAATCGACCTGGTTTCCAAAGGTATGATGATCCCCGGTGAGACAAAGCATGTTCTTAATGCCCAGAGCCGTTGCCCCCATCAGATCACTTTGAATGGCGATACGATTCCGGTCGCGGGTCGTCATCTGCATGACCGGTTCCAATCCCATTTGAATCAGGAGAGACGAGGCGGCGACGCTTGACATTCGAACAATGGCCGTCTGGTTATCTGTGACATTGACGGCATCGACACAACCTTTCAGAAGCCCTGCTTTTCGTTTGACGACACTGACGTCGTTCCCCTTGGGGGGATTGAATTCCCCAGTGACCGCAAACATCCCTTTCTCTAAAACCTTTTCCAGATGACTCCCAGCTTTCATACCTTGAGATCCTCCCTCACAATCCTTCTCGGACCACGATCCCTTGATTCCACTCCCCATCGTTTGGCCGGGATGATTTCTTCAAGCTTATAAAGTTGGCCCAGACCTTTGAGCCGGTCATAAATGAGCTGCCAGGCACAGTCCGTCTCCTGGTTGATTTCGCATTTCCCATTTGACGGACCTCCGCAGGGTCCGTTGAGGAGTTGTTTAGCGCAACGGGCGACGGGGCAGATCCCTCCGGTCTTTTCAAGGACACAGTTTCCACAAGCCTGACACCGCTCTTCCCAGACTCCGTGTGTCAAGGTTTCGCCCAAGAAAGCGGTATTGACGCCCGGGAAGACAGGAATCTTGGGGAAGTGGTGTACCAGCGTCTGTACGCCTACTCCGCAGGCGATAGAAACGACCGCCTCTACTTTTTCAACGGTTTCTCCCAGCTCTAAAGCGAACTCCGGTTCGCACTGGCGGGCGGGTGTGATCTCCAGAACTTCTATCCTTTTTCCCATTTTCTGCCTTGCCATTCTGAGACCTGAAGCCAGCAGTTCCACCTCTTTCTCACCTCCTGCATGGCAAACGGTGACACAAGCCCCACAGCCTGAAAGCAAGATCTTATTGTAGGGGTTGAGGTACCTCAGAATTTCCTCCATAGGTTTCTGTTCCGCCTTGATCATTCATTCCTCCTAACGAATTTATCAAATCCGCATCGCGCAGAGCCTTTTAACGCTATGCTCTATGCGCTCTGCTCTCTGCCGATTATATTTTAGCTGGGTTCGGTCCCAGTTTCTTCAACTGCTCTGATTTACGTTGAAGGGCTTGTGCCAGCTTTACACCGCTATTTGTAGCGAGGTAGCAGATTTCCAGGCGTTCCTTTTCCAAACCGATCTTCTCTAACATCCGGTGGGCATAGGACAAGCGGCCCTTCGCCCGGAGGTTTCCCCTCAGGAACTGACAGTTTTCTTCGTAACAGGCGAAAACGAGAACACCATCGGCCCCTTTTTCTAAGGCTTTTAAAAGATAGATCGTCTCAATGCGGCCTGAACAAGGAACGCGGACGATTTCAATATTTCTTGGAAGTTTCAGTTTCAAGGCTCCTGCCATGTCCGCAGCAAGATATCCAGATTGATCGCAACAAAAAACAATGATTTTAGGATCGAAATCTGTCATGTATACGCTCCAGTCATTATCCAACCTTCATGCCGTTGGTCACCTCAGTTCAAAATCCCAAATCCCAATTTCCAAATCCCAAATAAATCTCAAATTCCAATGTCCTCAATTCCGATTCCTTGTTTTGGAAATTTGAATTTTGGATATTCGTGCTTGTTTGGTACTTGGTGCTTGAAACTTGGGATTTCTCATCATCTCTTTATCTCCTCATCTCGCTATCATTCAGGGAGGTTCATCTGTGCATAGATCTGGGCATCGGTTAAATGTTGAAGGGTGATGGCCTTCGCCGGGCACTCAGCCACACAGATGCCACACCCATAACAGGAGGCAGGGTCCACTTTGGCCGCCCCCCATTTCATCTCTCCCCCCGTTCCGGGGGTGATATAGACGTTTCTCTCCCCGTATTTTTCCACGGTGATGGCAGAGTGAGGACAAAGTCTCGGGCAGGTATAGCAGACTGCACATTTCTTAGGATCCACTTCTGCCACGGCGAGGTCGTAGGGATAGGTCCCTTTCGAAAGGAGGGCCATCACCTCTTGAGCCACGGCTCTGGCCTCGATCAACGATTCTGAAACCTCCTGGGGGAATCGACAAGCCCCTGCGACAAAGATTCCCCTTCGGTTCGATCGAACACGAAGAAGCTGGGGATTATCCTCCATGAGAAAGCCACGGTTTCCCAGATGGATTTTAAGAAGTCGTGAGAGAGATTCTGTTTCCGGTGTGGGGACAAAGGCCTCGCTCACGACGACGAGATCAGAGAGGATGGAGACTGGCCATTGGTCCTTTTTTTCAATGGCCGCGGTATCCCTGACATGGACCTGAATCTGGCCGTTGACGATAGAAAGCTTAGGAGGTTCTTCGTATTTGAAGAAGAGCACGCCCTTTTCTCTCGCCTTTCGATAAAGGCGCTCCATCCCATCTGCGGCAACCTTTACGTCTTTACAGAGGATAGCCACCTGGCACTGAAAAGCCTTCTGGAGGAAGAGAGCTTGTTTGACCGCATTGATCGAATCAACTTTGATATCCTCATTGACCCCGTCGAGAAGGTAGGTCACCATCTCCACTTTCTTCCCATCCCAAAGAAGAGAGGGGCTCACTTTCTCGAACAGGAGTTTTTCCATGTCCGCAAGAGCGGCAACTCTTTTGTGGCCATAAATACCCTTTGCCTCGCGCCTCACCGTATATCCCGTGGCGACGACAATGGCTGAAACGGAAAGGTCCGTTTCTGTCCGATCAGGGCCTTGAATTTTGGCTTGGAATCGACCCAGATGCCCATCCAGGTGTTTCAATTCTGATTGGGTGAAAAGGGTGATTTGAGGATCGTTCGTCACCCCGGAGATCTTTTCATCCATCCACTTTTGAACTTCCAAAGGACGGTTATAGAATTTGCGCAGTTCTAAAGTTCTCCCCCCCAGATGGTTTCCCTTTTCCAAAAGGAAGACGTGAATCCTCGACTTGGCCAATTCCTGGGCGACTGAAATCCCAGTGATCCCGCCTCCGAGAATCAATACCTCGCGTCTCAACGGAAGGGATTGGGCCTCAATGGGTTTGGAATTCGAGATACCGCGAATGGTTTTGGAAATGGTAGTTTTGGCTCTCTCCAGGGCTGCCTCTTCATCCGACATTATCCAGAGGGCCTGTTCACGGATATTGGCCACCGCAAAGAGGTAAGGATTGAAGGGTAGGGGAAGCCTCAATTTTTGGAACGAAGTCTCATAAAGTCTTGGACTTCCTCCAACAATGACGACCCCCTCGAACCCTCCTGTCTCGAGACGCTTCCCCATTCTGTTCAAAGCATCAGATGAGACGAGGTTTTCCTCCTCGAGGCAAAAGGCAATTTCTGGAAGTTTTTTTACGTAGGCAGATATTTTTTCTCGGAAAGAAGCAGGGATCGATCCTCGCAGGGCATCGATGAAAATCCCAATTCGAGGCATTTAAGACCTCCCTCTCAGATGTTGCTGAACGAGAAAGGCAGCAGACTTTGCATGGAGAATTGAACGATCGATGTCTTTTGGGCCACTGCAGGCACCCGCGACAAAGACACCCCTTTCATGCGGAGGAGAGGCGATAAAGCCATCCTCCGTCAAATTTAGCCCGAGAAGCTCGGTGAGATGCCTGGCCTGTTTGCTCAACACCATCCCAACGGAGAGGACAATAAGATCGAAGAGATCTTCCACGACTTCCCCCCTCCCCGGGTCTATGAATCGAACCCTCAGCGTATCAGAGAGAGGAGAGTGATAAACTTTGGAGGGGAGACTTCGGATGAGGCGGATCCCTTTGTCCTCACGACATGAATCAAGGAACTGCCGGAAAGATGCTCCCGCAGGTTGGATATCCACATAGAGAAAAGAGGCCTTTACCTCAGGATATTGGTGACGAATCGCTTTGATCAGGCGGAGCGCATAGGCGCAACAAACCTGAGAACAGTAAAGGTTTCCTATGGATTCATCCCGGCTACCCACGCATTGAAAAAAGGCTACGGTTTTTGGAAGTTTTCCATCAGAGGGGCGGGAAAGGGCTCCACGAAACCGAAGCATTTCATCAAGATCTTTGGCAGTGATTACATTTTTGTACCGACCGTATCCGTATTCCACTTTTTGAGAGGCATCAAAAGGATTGATTCCTGCAGCGACGACAACGGCCGAAACCTGTAAATCGATCCTTTCCTTTCCCCTCTTTAAAGTGACCTGATGCTTCCCACCGTTTCCCTTCACGCCGGCCACCTCGGTTTGGGTCAGGATCGAAATGTCCTGGCGTTGATGAATTTCAGAAACCCTTTTATCTACCACACAAGCAAAACACTTATTGCATGACTCCGAAGCCTTACAGGAGAAGGAGGCAGAAAGTCCTCCCAGGGAACTTTCTTTTTCGATGAGCGTAAAAGGGATTCCTGACTGGGCTAATTCCAAAGCCACCGTCATTCCGGAGATCCCCCCACCGATGATCAGGACATCCCCACCCGAAGATAGATCGACTTTTTCTGCCAATTCGTTGCTCCTTGTTCGATTTAGCTTTCGAAACTGGAATATTGGAATGATGGAATATTGGGTTTAAACCATTAATTTCTTTGACCCAATATTCCAATCTTCCATTATTCCAACATTCCGGTCTTTAGAGTTCCAGCCATGAATCAGAGTAAAGAGACTTGGCAATCAAAACTCGGGTGGTCTTCACATAATCCGCTTCTTCTTTACTCAAGGGTTTGAGATCAATCTCCTCACCATCCATGACACGGTAGACTAATTTCCGGAGATCTTCTCGTCCCCCCGATGCAAATTTTTTGAGATCGTCGTCAAAGGCATCCACGATGGCAGATGCCATCCCATATCTCTCAAGCATCATCATATAGGTCTGATTGAGGATCGGCCTTAGGTGTTCTGGAGCCCCATTGGAGACGTTCGAAAGGCCACAGGTTGATCTCATCCCCGGGAGCACTTCTCGAAGGTCCTTAAACATTTTCATAAACTCGACACAACTCGGAACCTGAACCTGGCTCTGGGGACTGGTCACCGGGGTGACAATGGGGTCCATCCAAACGTCTTCCCCCGGAATGCTAAATTCCAAGCATTTTTGCATTAATTCCGCAGCGAGGACTCCCCTTTCATCAGCGTCTCGGGGGAGACCCGAAGGGCCCCAGAGGAGAGCGACGAGCCCTGCATTATATTTGGCTGCGATGGGAAATTTGGCATCCATGCTTTCAGGCCGGGCCATGATCGAATTGATCACAGCCTTTCCCTTCTTGTTTTTGTAGACCTTCAGCCCAGCTTCAATGGCTTCCGTATTGATGGTATCCAGGTAAAGAGGTGTATCCACGACCTCCTGGACGACCTTGACGATCCACTCCATCAACTCTCCTCCGCCCTTGCGGGCAGGTCCAAGGTTGATGTCAATAAAGTCAACGCCTGTTTTGGCCTCAGCAATGGCCAGTTCCTGGATGGGCTTAGGATCTCTATCCTTCATGGCAGCTCCAATCTTCTTGACCATCACATTGAGATTTTCTCCAACGCGTAACATAGTCCCCTCCTTATATTAAATTGCGGATTTCGGATTTCGGATTGTGGATTGGGGATTCCCTATCGCCGTGAGTGCGGATATCAAGTCTTCTGTTCCGCATTCCGCAATCTACATTCCGCAATCGGTATTAGGCTCCCATTTTAAGAAAGGCAGGTATGTGAGCGGCCTCCCTCGGCCCGATTTTCACCTCCCAACCCTTACCCAGTTCTTCTTCGAGGTCTCCGCTTACGGCCGCAACGGCTCCGGGGAGGACTACCCGGCGATGTTTGACTTTCTCCGTGATGCCGCTCTTTTTGATAAAGGCGCCGATCGCGTCACCGACGAATTTCCCCGCGGCCCAGGCTGTCAGAACAGAGAGGCCTTCGGTATCCATCACGAGAAGCCAGCTCGCCACTCGACTCGATTCAACCTCACCGGAGACGATAAAATAGGTCAGGGAGAAATTGGTCGTGATGAGAACGGGAGAATCCTCTGTCGGGTTGCCAATAGGGTAAATTCCTTGCTGCATCATCATCGGCCGCTGAGGGTCCGTATAAATATTCAGCCGTTCCACAAGGAGGGGAAAGATGCTTTCGCCCTGGAAGTCAGAAAGAACGATGATGCCTGCATACTTAGAGATAAAGGTTGCTGCAATCAAGGCCTCCTTCATCGGATCTTTCGTCATCTCACAGGGAAAGGTAATCGTTGGAAATCCAAGGGAGCGGTTTTTTTGGAGGAGGGCTGCCCGGCGGATGTAGATTTGATCTTCAAAGGCTTTGCGAAGGGTCCTCGACCCGGAATCAATGACAAGATCTTTTAAGCCAGCAGCGGTCAGTTTATCTGAAAGTGCGGTCAAGGCATCCAGCGTTTCGGCTTTGACGGCCAATGGGCATCTGTTCTCTTTTGCCAGATTGGCCAAGGCATCGCTGTTGCCGTCGGTTGCCGCGTAAATCAGCGGGACACGGTCCGCGCAGGCCTTCACCCCTGCGGTCAAGGCATCGACGTTATTGCTCATCAGGATGAGGGCCGCATCCGTTTCACTCTTCACCTTTTTAATCAAAGCTTCAAATTTGCCGGGATCCCCTGATTCATTCTTGACGGCCGCCATCTCCGGCCGCAAGGTAAGGCCGACCCTTTCGTATTTCAAATCCTTGAATCGCTTCAGGCGGGCATTGACCTCAGCGTCTGACATAGTATCACTGATCAGAATGGCAATGCCCGGTTTGTTGACAAAGGTTTTTTCATGACGAAACAAAACCGTTTCTGCACCGACCTTCACCACATTCTCACCCGAGCCGATGGCGAGAGGTCGAATGGGCGGGGCCGCCGCCTCAGAGAGCATGGCCTTTGCCTCCTCCGACACGTAGGGACAGGAGGCCAATTCCGCTTTTCCAGCAGCCAAGTTCATGGCAAAAGCGAGGCAAGTCGGGACACCGCACTCCTTACAGTTGGTTTTGGGTAATAGCTTAAAGATTTGGATTCCCGTCAGTCCCATGATATCTTCTCCTTTCCAATTCCAAAAATCTCCCCTCCCTTGGCGGGAGAGGATTCACCCTGTTAAATATGACCATTTACCAAAGGTAATTTTAAATCATGCAACAATTGAGAAAGATTGAATATACTTACCCGAGATTCCCTGTTTATTTAACAGGGTGAAGGGGAGGGGGACTCTATTCTTGTCCACCCCCACCCTATCCCTCCCCCGTCAAAGGGGGAGGGGATGTGTTGGGTTATCCAAGAATCGGGTCCATGGAGAGGGCCGGATGATTCTTCTCTGTCAGGAAGGGAAGAATTTCCTCTTCCGTTACCCCGATGGTTTCATCTGCAATCATATCGATCAGGTTTGGAATGCCAAACTCTTCAGCTCGTTTCTTTAACCGTTCGCCAATTTCTTCCTTGAGCATCTTGGGCATCCAGACCAGTCTTTTGATACCACCATCTCCGACGAGCCACTTCCTCTGGGTGATATTGTATTTGCTGTGACCTACAAAACCCGGTGTGACTGCGCCGCCACCGACTGAACCTGCCAGAGTAGTGAACTTCATTCCGCAGGGGGTCATTCCCATAAAATCCCGATTGACGGTCATCACACCATTGCACATCGGGAGAACGGCAGCAATGCATTCACAACAGCCGCAAGTGGTCATCGGATCGTAAACCAGACTATAAAAGTTGTAGTGGTCGATCTTCTGACGGGAGGCCTTAAATACAAATTCATTCACGCCTTTCCACTGGCCAAATTTTGTATCAATCATTTCCCCCTTCTGAACGGGTTGGTTGGGTCCGGTAGGATTGATCTCGAACGCAGCCTTGCAATCCATCCAGTTGTAAGCGCCGCAGAGTCCTGTTCTTTCTGGACTGATGACGCAGACATGGTTGGGCGCAAAGGATTGGCAAAGGGTACAGGAGTAAAAGATGTCCGTGGTCTCATCAGTCATCCCTTCAATGCGGGCATCCCTCTTTTTATAAACCTCCTTTGCTCTGGCAACCATTTCGTCAACCGCTTTAAGTTCCGTATAAACTTTAACCTGGACTTTGTCGAAGATGGCTCCAAAATCCTGATGGAACTTGGCGTGGAGGATCTTGCCGAGATGGGAGAGACGGAATCCTTTCTCCACCGCTCCCTTACCGACTCGTACCCAGGCGATATCTCTTTGACCGATATGCATGATCCCCTGGGCATAGTTGATCAGATGGTGGATCTGACGTTCCAGGATAGGCTCAAAATCCTCTTGCATCTGTCGACCTGCAACTTCCGCAACGATGGCAAGAGGAAGTTGTCCTGGCGGCTGTATCTTATCCAGGTCAGGACCGATGACGTCTACCTTTCCGTCCTCGACCTCATCCATGTTCTTGGAAGTCACCCATTCGACCGCATGGGTTCGTCCTCCACCACACTCCAAATAGATATCCTCACCCCGCACCCTCTCGCCCTCGAAGGCAGGCCCATAAGAGACCGGGATGGGGACGGAGGCGACGGTCACCTTCAACCCTCTGACCTCAACGGCCCTCTGAACAATCTGATCATGAGGCACATTGGAGACCACATGTTCATAGGTGCATACCCCGGTGGGTAAAATCTCAGGAATGGGTGTGTCGGCGATCGTGGGAAATCCCCAGTTAATGGCGCCGGCGGCATTGGCATACCATTCATCGTTGACGTACCCCAAGGGCATGACAAAGGCAAAGGTACGGTCTTTGTTATAGATGAGATTTTTACGAAAATCTCCTGGTTTAATCCCTCCAAAAGCCATGGCTACTCGACAGGCAAAACCGATGGCGAAGACGGCTGCAGAGATGTCAGGTCCAAAGGAAACCAGACGAGTTGGCCAGCCGATCTGAACACCTGCCTCCACCAATTGTTCAGAGAAACGTTTTCCTTCAAACTCCGCACACATAAAGACATAGAGGTTTTTCTCCTGAAGCTCGATGGCGATCTTTTTGGCAATTTCCGGACTGGGTGCAGCCCCTGCAATCGCAGCAAATCCGGGTGCTGTTCCATCCACAAACTCAATTCCTCTCTTCCGGAAGATGACATCGTCAGCAGCTCCCAGCCAGATGTTATTGGGTAAAGGATCTTCCTGCTTCGTATAGAAATTGGGATCCTCCAAGTAGCGGATGGACTCAGTGATCTCTTCTGCAAAAAAGGTGGCCATCCCTGCATCGAGGGCAGGACCTAAATAGGGAAGATTCACCTTTTCTTTCACCAACGGCGGCAACAGGGACCGGGCCCTATCCAAAACGGGTTTCATATCGCCGAGTTTCTGAACCGGAACCCCCAGAATGGCGTAGATGATGGGTAGGTAGTAAGCAGTATTGGGGAATCCCACATCCTGATTGGGTCCCCATTTTTTAATCGCCTCCTCATATTTCTTTTCAGCTTTTTCGACAATCTTATGAGCTCCTCTTATCGCTGCAGATGCAATGATTTTCGACACGTTCCATTCCTCCTTTGGCTAAGAAATTCCAATAACCAAATCCCAAATCACAAATAAATTCCAATTACCGAATGTCCAATGAAACAAACAACATTTTCTTGAGTTTCGGTCATTGAGATTTTGGTCGTTATTTGATTATTGGTGCTTGAAAATTGGTTATTATTCGTATCCATTAAGCCGCATCCAATTCACGACGTTTGGCCATATCGAAGAGGACACGATCTCTGGTTTTGTCAATGCCCAGAGCTTTTCTCTTCTTGTCGATATGTTCAATCATCAGTTTTGCAGCCTTGAGGGGATCGGGTTCGAAACCCCATTTCCCTTTGAATGTGTTTTCAAACTCCTCAAAAAGAAGTTTGGTTACTTCCTCACTTCCTGTGGTTGGGAAGGTTGTTCCAAATACTGTGAAAACCCCTGAAGCCACAAAATAGTGGCCAATCGCAACAGCCTTCTCACTCATCCATTCCAGAGCCGCACCGGCGGCTGGAAGGTCGCTGATATCATCTCCCAGACCTCCATCTT
>CAYGWV010000053.1:0-3011 GCA_964353925.1 uncultured Syntrophaceae bacterium
TCCTGACGGACCTGAAGATGCCCGGCAAGAGCGGGATGGATTTACTGCCTTTGAGTAAGGCACAGAAACCCGCCACGCCTGTCATCATGATGACGGCCTATGGGAACATAGAGTTTGCCGTAGAGGCCATCAAGAAGGGGGCCTACGACTTTATCACGAAACCTTTTGATGAAGATGAGCTGCTCACCGTAATCCAAAAGGCCCTCTCTGAATCAAAAAAGAATCGGGAACTCCTCTCCGCCTATTTCGACCATGAAACCCATTTCATACCTGGATTCATCGGCAACACGCCCGCCATCCAGCAGATCTTTAAAATCGTCCAGAAGGTCGCTCCAACCGATTCCACGGTGCTGATCACGGGTGAAACAGGGGTCGGCAAAGAGATCATAGCCCGGGCAGTTCATCTGGCGAGTCGCCGGAAAGAACATCCCTTTGTAAAGGTCAACTGTGCCGCGATCCCGGAAAATCTTCTTGAGAGTGAACTCTTTGGTTATGAAAAGGGCGCCTTTACCGGGGCCCTGGAAAAAGGAAAGATAGGCAAGGTAGGGGCAGCAGAGAAGGGAACCCTGTTTCTCGATGAAGTAGGGGAACTCTCTCCCTCAGCGCAGGTCAAAGTCTTGAGGGTTCTTGAAGGGAAGGAATACTTTAAGGTGGGAGGGGTCGATCAGAAGAAGGCAGATGTCCGAATCATTGCAGCCACGAATAAAGACCTAGGGTCCGAGGTCAAGAAGGGAAATTTTCGGGACGATCTCTATTTTAGGCTCAATGTGGTGAAATTGCACATTCCCCCTCTGCGGGAACGCAAGGAGGATATTCTCCCTCTTTTTCGGTTTTTTTTAGACCGGTTCAATGAACAATTCAAAAAGAATTTCGTTCAGATTTCTCAGGAAGCCGAGGAACGTATCGTCTCTTACCCCTGGTTGGGCAATATCCGCGAACTTCGGAATACCGCCGAGCGCATCGTGCTCCTGGAGAAAGGCGATACGATTCTTGATAAACACCTCTCTTTTCTCACCGGAAAGGAGGGGCCTTCAAATGAGACGGTTCGATTCCAACCTTTCCTTCCACCCCGGGGGATCATCTTAGATGATGTGGAAAAGGAATATATCCTCGAGGCTCTAAAGATAAAGAAAGGGAATAAGTCAGAAGCGGCCAAAATGCTCGGTGTCTCCAGGTCTGCCCTGATTTACCGGATGCAGAAATATGGAATCAAATGATGTTTATTTTCAGACAGAGTATTTGAATTCAGACAGGTAGAGATTTCTCTAATCAATCCAGTATCCTATATCTCGGTCTATTTCTGAAACGATTGTTTTCAGACGGTACTTCAATTTCGCCCCCTGCTTCTCCATGAGAAGGCGAAAGAAGATAAAAGTTCGCGCGCGAACGTAATCCGATGATTTCAATATAGGATTTCAAGATTTCCTCTCTTTTTCTTTCCTTCGATTATCCATGGTTCTCCGTTGGCATTGATTTTGCTCTACCCAAAGAGCAATGAAAGCCTTGATCATCGAACAAGAGAAAACCATTCAGCAATCACTTTTTTATTTCATGGAGCGTTTAACCAATTGCGAAGTATTTTTGGCCGGCTCCGAAAGAGAGGGAGTTTCCCTTTTTGAATCGATTCCTTTTGATATTGTGCTCTGTGGAGACCGCCTTCCCGATGGAGATGGATTAGAAATGCTGAAAAAGTTGATGAAGCAGAACCCAAAGCTCATTTCCATTCTGATGACTGTTCATGGGAACGAGTCATTGAAACAGGAGGCAATGTGGGCAGGGATTCGAGGTTATCTGGAAAAACCTTTTGACTTGAAGCAGCTTGAAGAAATCATAATCCCCTCCAACCCCCCTTTAGAAAAGGGGGGAGAGGGGGGATTTAATGAAAGGAGGTGAAAAAGATATGAAGAAGAGAATGTTCATCTGGATGTTAGCCTTTGTTTTTGTTCTCTCGATGCTCAGCCTGTCCGTGGCTCAGACTTGGAAGACGACCGTGGTGAAAGAGCAGATAGACAAGACAAAGGCGGATCTCAAGAAGGTATCAGCAGCGGATGTGAAAGCAGCCATTGACAAGAAAGAAAAAGCGATTATTCTCGATGTCAGAGATCCAAATGAATATGCGGCAGGACATCTTCCAGGAGCCATTAATGTCTCCAGGGGGAGATTGGATTTCGACATCTGGGATAAGATTCCGGATAAGAACGCCAAAATCTACGTATATTGCAAAACAGCGGCTGTTTCAACATTTGCTACCAAGACCTTAAATGATCTCGGTTACAAAAATGCAGTATTGATGGATGCCCAGCTTGAGGACTGGATCAAAGCTGGCTATCCTTTTGTGAGGTAAAAAGGTGGACGTGGGCATCCGAGGTTTCTCGGATGCCCATCCGCCCCCAATTTTTGTAAAAAGAGGATTACAGACCAATGGATATCCAAGATCTTAAAATTACGAGACGAGGTTTTCTTAAGGTTACAACCGCAGGGGTGGGAGCCCTTGCCCTAAGCCATGAACTTCTCGATTTTAAGAGCTGGGCTCACGCTATGACGGAGGCGCCGGTCACCCTATTTCCAACTTTCTGCAATGGATGCGGTAACCGTTGCGGGATCATTGCCTCTGTAAAGAATGGAAGGCTATGGAAAATCGAAGGAAATTCTGAAGCCAATGGAAATCTTGGAGTGGTTTGTCCCAAGGGACATGGTTACCTTCATGAGGTATACAACCCCAATCGATTGAAATCGCCTTTAAAAAGGGCGGGGGATCGTTTTGAACCCATCTCGTGGGAACAGGCCTATAAAGAAATTTCTGAGAAGATCAATCTGATTTTGATGGATTCCGGTGCCCAAAGCATCTTCTGGGTCAACTATCCTCAATCCAATAGTGCTTATGCTTTGAGGTTGATGCATACCCTGGGAAGTCCTCACTACTTCACCCACGGATCGACCTGCTATACGGCAAGAAATGCAGGATGGGTGACGACCATCGGAGACCTCCCCTCGAATGACCTTTCCAATGC
>CAYGWV010000054.1:0-3093 GCA_964353925.1 uncultured Syntrophaceae bacterium
AAGGGGGATTTTAAAATTATGCTGGTAAAATCTCCCCCCTGCCTTCGCCGAAGCGGCTTCGCGCAGGCAGGTTGCCCCTCTTTTCCAAAGAGGGGTATAAGGGCACATTTGTATTACTTGAACCCGTAACTGAGGGATTACGACGTACCCTGGATTATCATTGACTCCTTCGCATAAATTTCATAGTATACGGTCGCAGTAAGATACCCGAAACCCTCATGAAAAAGACCGTCCTGAAACTACCCATACGAAGCCTCTGAGGGGTTGTCACTCCTCGGAGGAACCTCCATTCTTTCCCTTGTTAAAGCGATTCCGAACCAACCCTTTACAACTTCTTTCTATTTCATGGGAGACATGAATGTGAACAGGAGGGGGATTATAATGTCTATTCAAATGGTCATTGCTGCGCTCATGGTCATCATTACTGTGACACCTGCATTCTCTTCTGAGATGGTCACAATCAAAGGCGCCAGGCAGGATACCGTGATCGCAAGGTTGACGAAACCAGATGGCAAGGGCCCCTTCCCTGCCATGATATTGCTCCACGGCTCCCTCGGATTCGACAAACATTATGATCGCTGGGCAGAAAGACTGGCAAGCTGGGGCTATGTCGCTTTATTATTAGATAGTTTCGGACTGAGGGGCCAATCAGGCCTCTCCGATCCTCCCTCAACACGGGCTCAGGACATCTGCTATGCCAAGTCTTATCTTAACGAACTTCCATTTGTAGATCCCAAGCGCATCGGGGTCATCGGATGGTCCCAAAGAGGGTCCTCCGCTCTTGCGGCCCTTTGCGCCAGGTTCCCATCGCTTCAAGAGGAATATCCTCTTCGCGCCATCGTCACTTTTTATCCCTATTGCTTTAGGACTCTTGCCGGTCTCGATTTTCCCCTCTTGATTCTGATCGGTGAGTTGGACGACAGGTGTCCGGTCGCCATATGTATCGAAAGGATGCCCCGGAAAAGAACGCCCAACGAAGTGATCTTGAAAGTCTATCCCCGCGCGTATCATGGTTTTGACGTAGAGGGCATCGACACAAGTTACATGGAGCATCGGTTCCAATACAATCCAACGGCTGCTGCGGATTCGATCGTCCAAGTGAGAACCTTTCTCACCAAACACATGAAGTAGCGAAGACACCTGATTTGAAAAACTCTTTTCGAAATGTTACTAAAACCACGTGACCGTCTCTGTTCCACGGGCCCGTAAAAGTGAGAAAAACATGTATTTTTTCGATCTAGGAAAACTTCCTGGCCAGCAATCCATGCTCATTTTCCATGCCCTTGCCCGGATGGGCATCGAGGCCCTTGTCATTGTCTCCCCTAAAATTCCTCTTGTAAGCATTGGATATTTCCAAGACGCCGCACAGGAAGTAGATCTCAAATATTGCAGAGAATCCGGAATTCCCTTTATGAGAAGAGAGGTGGGTGGAGGAGCCACCTATTTAGATGAGAATCAGATTTTCTATCAACTCATCTGGAAAAAAGATAACCCAAAATTTCCCAAGGCGATTGACGAGATTTACCCGTGGTTCTCACAAGCCCCGGTAGAAACTTATAGAGCCTTCGGGATCGAGGCCGAATTTCGAGTGATCAATGATATCATCACCCAGGGAAGCAGAAAGATCGCCGGGGAAGGCGGGGGAAATATTGGTGACTGCATGGTCTTTGTGGGAGGAATCCTTCTCGATTTTGATTATCAGGCGATGAGCAGAATCCTGAAAGTGCCCGATGAAAAATTCAGAGACAAGGTTTATAAAACAATGGAAGAAAACCTGACCACGATGAAGAGAGAATTAGGAATGATCCCATCGCGGGAGGAAGTGGTCGCTGTCCTCAAAGAAAAATTTGAAAAAAGGGTGGGGAAGTCCACGCCTGCTTCATTGAACTCGGAAATTCTTAAGAAGATGGGGCAAATAGAAGCCTGGATGACTTCCGAGGAATTTCTACTGAAAAAAACTCCCAGAATCCCGATCGGTGTAAAAATTAGAGAAGGGGTGGAGGTTGTTTATGGCCTTCACAAGGCAAGAGGAGGCCTCATTCGGACCGCCGAAGCAATTTCGGAGGAAAGAATCGAAGACATCACGATCTCAGGAGATTTTACTTTCTTTCCAAAAGAACAACTCGTCGGATTAGAGGAATCATTGGAAAAGGTCTCTTTGGAAGAAGAGAAAATCACCGAAATCGTGGAAACTTACTACGAAGAGAAAGAGATTGAATCCCCTGGAGTAGAATCCAAAGACATTGCACAGACGATCCTGAACCCGATCAAACACTCTTAAAGAGATAAACAGTAAAAGTTCATCCTTCCTCTTTCTTGTAGAACATCTCAAAAAAGATATCCACTTCTTCCTGTATCCGTGAGCTTAAAATTTCGCGCCCCAATACAATATTTGGAAATCTGGCGTTGTGGTCTCACCTGACATGCGGCCTTCAACAGTGAATCCGCCTATGCCGCAAGCCCCTATGGACACAGTCCATATTTTAAATAGAGAATTGAAGTCAACGGGGTCGAGCCTTCCCTATAATCTCAAGGATTCGAGCCAAGGATTGTTTGTTTCATCAGGGGCAACATACCCTCTCCAGGGATTATTCAAAGATTTACGATTTTTCTTGCTTTTTAGTGGAGAATAGTATACAAGGAGACTAAACCTAGTTGCAAAGAGTCTTTTTTGGACAAAAGAGGAACCCGCAGAGAACTCTAAACAGCTTCTTTGCGGTTTTTTTTATAAAGCCTTGAAGGCCCTCTTACCAGGGTCTAACAAAAGCTGGCAAAAATGGGAACGGAAGTGCTGGATCTAAAGACCTGATATTTCTACTAACCACTAACCAAGAAAGGGGAAAATCGTATGCATTTCATAAAGATCTTTATATTTATAGGCTTAAGTCTGGCCGTCGGGTTTTTGGGTTGTACTAAGGAGCAGAAGGTTGAAGCTCCCAAACAGGAGCAAATCACCAAAAATTTGGTTCCACCGAAGGCTGAGGTTAAGGGGCCCGCTTTTTTTGTGGAACTTAGCGACCTTAAGGTGGTCACAATGGTAAACACGGCTTCTAAAGAGATCATCGAGACGCCGACCCTCAGAGGTAACATCAA
>CAYGWV010000055.1:0-8226 GCA_964353925.1 uncultured Syntrophaceae bacterium
CAAATAACGGGTTTCGTGGAACTTTTCCACTTTAGCGACATTAGCGAAGGTCTCATAAACTTCTGGAAACCCTTCCTTTTTGGCGATGTCAGCAAAATTCTGATAGAGCTTTGTCCATTCAAAATTTTCTCCATCCGCTGCTGCTTTCAAATTGTCAGCGCTACTCCCGATAATTCCAGCAGGGTAAGAAGCAACGATCTCTGTTTCTCCTCCTTTGAGCAACTTGAAAAAGAGTTTGGCATGCTCTTTCTCGTTCTCGGCTGTTTCCAGAAAGATGGCAGAAATCTGCTCATAGCCCTCTTTTCTGGCTGCACTGGCAAAATAGGTGTAGCGATTCCTGGCTTGGGATTCGCCGGCAAATGCGGCTAAAAGATTCTTCTCTGTCTTGCTTCCTTTCAGTTCCATAATTTTCCCTCCTCTCATGATTCTATAATCGGTATTCGCTTTAAAAATACAATATAAAATGCTGATAGGTGGTGTGTCAACACTCAGCCCTGGAGGGCCAATGCAAGGTTTTTTCCCGCTTCGTAGGCTTCCTCGAGATGCTCTGGATGCCTCAACACGTCCCCCTCAAAGTCGAGTCCTCGATACAATAGCGCTCTCCAAAGCTCCATATCCAGAACATCAAAAAAATATTTCACAGTGAGAAGGGCCCCGTCAAATACCTTTTTCCCTTTAGTCGCTCCCACAGAAATAAACAGCCCTTTTCGCTTCGCTTCCCATTGGCCGTAGGACACTTTATCAATCCAATACTTTTTGACCCAGAGAGACTGACAGCGATCCATCAGGGTCTTTGTATGGGCACTCACCGTGTAAAAAAAGATGGGAGAAGCCAGCATCAATCCCTGACAGGCCATCAGCTGATCATGAATCTTTTGGAAATCATCTTGAATCACGCACCGGCCCAGCTCTTTACAACCGTATATTTCAAGGCATGGGGATATTTCTAAATCTCTAAGATAAATTTTTTCTACCTCAGCTCCTGCCTCCAGGGCCCCTTGAACCGCACGATCCAAAAGCGTAGCAGTATTGCCTTTGCGTCTTGGACTGCCATAGATAGCTAAAACCTTTTTCATTCCTTCACCTCTTTCATCGTTTTCAGTCTTTCGATCTCAGCCCTAACCCATTTTGCCCTTTTACTCTTAGGCTCCACTTGTAAATAACCCTCCCAAGCCGCAATCGCTCCATTGACATCCTTTTTCTCCCGGAGGAAGAGTGCTCCCAGCTCAAACCGGCTCTCGGCATGTTGGGGAAACATTTGGGACGTTTTTCTAAATTCTTCGATCGCTCCATCAAAATCTCCTAAACCCCTCAACATGATTCCCCTTTTTGTCCTGATATCGGAATTCTCTGGTTTGATGGAGAGACATTGAGAGTAGGCCTCAATCGCTTCTCGGTATCTATTATAATCGAAATAAATATCTCCAAGTTTCAACCAGGCCTGAAGGTTCTTTGGATCTTCTCGCAGCGTTTCCTTCAACTCTTCGATCTTCTCCATCAGCTCGATAGAAATCGGCTCTTTCGCCACAGGACGCTGAGTCATCAGGTCCGTCATAGAACGTTCAATTCCTTTCGCTCTTTTAAGGACAGATACGATAGAGCCGCTGAGGAATCCAATGGCAAAAGCAACCCCAATAGCCAGAAAGGCGATCTCTTTCTTCATGGAAATGGTTCCATAAAAATTTTATCCTCCCAGGATGGATTTATCAAACTAAAAATGATATGAAATGGACGATACCATTCTGATTTGGTATATTAAGAAGCCATCTCAAAAAGGAGGAATCCTCCATGAAACAACCGAACCAGGAAGCCTATGATCCATCCATCATAAGGCCCCAGATGAGAACCGAGGACTTTAAGTTTCGTGGCCAAGGAATATCAACGGAGCGTTTGAGGGATGTTAAAAAGGCACTTCTCACCTTCCACACCTTAGAGACCATGGCAGCTAATATTTATAAATTTCAAATCACACGAAACCCTTCTGAACTTAACCTTCAACTCATCATGGCCATGTGCAACGAGATGACTCATACCCAGGATTTTCAGGTCAAACTTTATGAGTATGGTTGGAAACCGAGCAAGCTTAGATGGGGGTTTTGGATGGTTGGATTTATCATCGGGTTCGGTTCTCGTCTCTTGGGTCCCCGGGCCATTCTCAAGACAGCAGTGTGGCTCGAGAAAAAAGCTGTCCACCACTATGGTGAATTGTTAAACGCCATTGAATGGGATGAAGACTTACGAAAAATCATCAAAGAGGACGGAACCGATGAAGATGAACATGTCAGTCGCTGGAAACGCCTCCTTGAATTAAAATGATGGAAGAACAGGAAAAATCTAGAACATGATTGCCTTGTGAGGAGGACAAAATGAAAGTCTTGGGAATTCTGGGAAGCCCTCGGGTCGGAGGGAACAGCGATATCCTTTTAGAACAAGCTCTGGCTGGGGCCAAGAATGTAGGGGCAGAAGTGGAGAAGATTGTCCTGTCTAAGAAAAAGATTTCCGGGTGCCTGGATTGTGGAAAATGCAATGAAACAGGGATCTGCGTCATCAAAGACGACATGCTGGAGATACACAAGAAGATCCTCGATGCAGAGGCCATCATTCACAGTGTGCCTGTCTATTTCTGGGCGATGACTTCACAGATGAAAGCCTACCTGGACCGCTGGTGCGCTTTTTTCGATGCGGAGTGGCAATGGCATAAGGCCTACCGTTCGAAGATGAAGGGGAAGAAGATTGGCCTGATTACGCTCTGCGGAGACCCAAATGTCTCAACCGCCGATCCCATTGTTCACAGTTTCAAAAGCACTTGCCAATTCAGCGGACTCAAATTGTTTGGAGTGGTGCAGGCCTCCGCTTCCACAAAAGGAGAAGTTTCCAAGAATGAGGAGATCAAGAAGAAAGCTTATGATATGGGAAGAAAAAGTGTGACCGGTTAACGTCTCCTTCGAAGCCGGTTCTCCAGGATGACCCGGTCAACGATCTCTCCACAAAGAATGCATCTCCATCCGAAATATTCCTCGGCCTGACCATAGAATTTTTCGTAAGACATCGAACCACCGCAACGGTCACATTTCATTGAAGTCACCTCCTTTAACTTACAATAATATATGCATCAGTCTCTTGAATTTCAATGCCGGCGGATGGAAAAATGATGCAATACTTGACGGAGGAAGTAGGGCATTATAAGTAAACCCCGTTAGAAAGTGTTCTACTTTCTAACAGGAAGGCTCACACGGAGCATTAAACCCCGTGTTCGCTGAAAAAGGAATAGTTTTCATCCCTGCTGTAAGCACCGGGGCTTTCTAACGGGGTAAATAAAACGCTTATGAAATTGTTTTTATTACAACTTCCCATTCAGGGGCACGATTTCTTCTTCAGCAAAGAGAATATTCCTCTCGCCGCTTCCTATCTCCAAGGGATTGCAGAAGCCGAAGGATTCGACGCTGAGCTGTTGCCAAATCCGCTAATGTCTTACGGGAGCGATCAAGCCATTCTCCGGTTTTTGGTAGATTCCCAGCCGGAATTGGTTGCGATGAGTTGTTATTTGTGGAATGTGGAACGAAGCCTATTTCTTGCCCGACAACTCAAGCGCCATTTACCCTCTTGTAAGATCGTGATGGGGGGACCGGAGATTAACCCTGATAACGAATTCCTCCTGCGGCACAAGGATTTCGATGTCGGCGTCGTGGGCGAAGGGGAGGAGGCATGGAAAGTCTTGCTCCAATCTCATCCTGAGATTCCTCGTATTCCAGGGGTCCTCCTGAGAGAAGAAGATGGGGAATGGCATTTCAGTGGAAGGAGGCTTCCTCATTCAACCCTTGATCGATGGACGTCTCCTTTTCTCTCCGGAAAACTGGATGGCCATCTCCAGGGTGTCTTGTGGCTGGAGGCCGTACGCGGCTGTATTCACCGGTGTGCCTACTGTTATTATCACAAGCAATCGAATGGCCTCAGAACTTTTTCTCTTGAACGCATATTGATGGAAGTGCGCCGCGCACGGGATAAAGGCCTTGAGGAGATTGTCTTTCTCGATCCCTGTTTTACCAGACATCCTCAACTTGAGGCACTGCTGACAGAGATGGAGGATATCAATCAAGACCGCTCCTTAAGAATCCATGCGGAGGGCAATGCCGAAGCGATTGATCCATGGATGGCTGAGAAGATGGGACGGGTTGGCTTCACCCAACTGGAAGTCGGCCTCCAAAGCATCAAGAGGGATACGCTGAGGCGCATTCGCCGAGATTTTGAAGTAGAAGGCTTTCAGAGGGGAGTTCATCTCCTCCGGGACAATGGCATCGAAGTGATGGTCGATCTCATTGCCGGACTCCCCGGGGATCACCTCTCTGATATCTGCCGAAGCCTCGACTGGGTGCTCGAGCATGAGGTCTCCGATCTTCTGATGCTTTATCCTCTGAGCCTTATTTCAGGAACAGAGCTGCACCAGCGTTCTCATGAGTTTAAAATCAAGGCCATGCCTTACCCTCCCTATTTCGTGACACGAAATAATGAAATAGCCGCTCCGGAGATTTGTCAGGCCTTTCTTCATTATGAAAACCGGATCGAGGAAGACATTTCTCCTCTCGAGGTTCCACCTGCCTTAGACTCTACCTCAAGAGCGAATTCTTTACCCGGGGAATTATGCAATGTGATCCACTGGCACACACCTGATCAAGTGTCTCCCCCCTCTCGGCTCAACCCTTCCTTGGCCTACGCTCTCACCCTAAGCCTGTCTCGAGAGGTGCTGAGAGAACCAACAAGATGGCTTCCATCTTTACGTGAATACTTGAAAGAGAACCCCTTTACCCTCCTCTCCATTGAAGTACCCTACGATGCTTTCCCTGAAGAACTCAACCCCTGCTGGCAGTTCGCCCGGGAACAACCGCAATACCTCCTGGATCGGGATTATACGGTTCCCCATACGCCCTATCGCAGTTTTCTAATCTTCAGTCGCCATCAAGGGCTTCTCTGGAAATGGCCTGACCCAAGGGAATCTTTTCCCCTTCAGTTACCCGATGGCCAAAAAATCCCGTCTCGCCCTGTCTGTCTTGTGAAGACTTCAGAGAAAACCCTTCCTCAGTGGTTTTTAAATCACATGGGCCAACGTTACGACCCCCTGCCCGAAATCAAAATATGGCTGCGGCCAGAGGATTCATTGGAGCGTATTTGAAGAGAGAGGCTTACAAGAAGAGAATGACAACGATTCAATTTGATCCTGTCAAGTCAAATCTAAATTTCCCGATTTCAATTTGTCTTTTTTATGATTCCAATGACATTCGGAATCGGATAGGCACCCGATCTAACTGCACTCCCATTAAGACCCGTTCCATAAATTCCAACCTTTTCGAGTTCAGTCCCCGTTGCGGAAAAATAAAGGCTAGCTTCGGGCCCTCCCTCCAGATACGTGGCATTGAAGATGGAGAGGGGCAGGGATAACAACGTATTATTGAAATCATACCCAGAATAGGGAGCCTCTGAAAGAATAAAAAGAACACTTCCCTCCTTATCCACACCCAAAACGGCCAAGCTCCATCTCCTGTCTTGTTTAGACCAGACATTCTCCTGATTGCAGCTGATCATCCGAATACCCTGTATGAACGTCTGATACTTGGGCCTCAACTTCTCAAAGTCTTGACACTTCAAGTCAATGATCTGAATCTCTGGAGCATTAAAATCCACCCGGTTAAAGGCTAAGACAGCTTTATAAGTCGAATTCAGCCTAGGATTATTGAGATGGGAATAATTCTTCATGTAGCCAACGTTCGTCAGCCCATCCTTCTGATACATCCCGGCATTAATGGCAGCAATGAGATTGTATTTTTTACACCATTCCTTGGGTGTTAACCTGATCTTTCCGAGTTCTGAAGCGCAAAGCAACTTAAAAGAGTAATACCTCGGGTTGATCTTTAGGATAAGGATCTTTAAATCCTTGACAGGAGTTTCATAAAGGGGATCAAACTGTCCAAGAAAGAGCCCATCCTCTACCTTTCTCCAAGGACCATTCTCGGACATCGCATCGGAGGAGACGACTGTCAGACAGATAAGCATACTGGAGATTGTAAGAAATGAAGACGCCGCTCGCATTGTTAAGCTTTCTTTTCTTCGGTCTTTAATCCCACTCTTATAACCAGAGTCGGGGCCATTCCCCATCGAGCATGGCTATGTTTGAAAAGACCTTACAGTTGTATAAAAATGCACCAAAAAAGAAGGACAAGACATTTATCGTGACCAGATTCTCCACGAGTCCGTTACTTTTTTAGGACTTCGATCACTTCGATTTGATTGAAAAACCATTTCTTATCTATTTTCTTCAGGAGGCATTCAAGTTCACGTATTTCATCCACCTGCTCTCCCGTCTTGGATTTTCCAATCAGCCGGGCGGTTAAAGTGACTTGAGCTACCTCCTTTTCGGGGAAGGCGATCTGGAGGTCATAGAATTTAAAATCGAGTTGGAAAAAATGGGAACGGGCGCTACCTGCATAAGCGGATATCTCTTGCCGGGTATAACTCCCTGAAAGGGATTCGTTCGGGGCTTTCAACTCACAGGGCTCAAGAAATAACGTGCCGATATCTTTCATTTTCTGTAGCATGGTGAACGAATTTTCTTCCGGAGACTTTGAAACCCATTCCGAAAGGAGATGAAACCGTTTCTTTACTCTCTTCTCTTCACTCGGAAACACAGTGACAGCAAAAACGATCCCCATGATCACAATCAGGGCACCCATGAGGAGATATTTTATTTTCACCATATGGGTCCCCCCATGATCCGAATCTTTGAAGTCTGTCCAAAATGATGATCTTCTATTGGCATAGTCCGATTATCTCCTACCACATAGACACCATCTTTTTCAACTCGCCGAGAGGGAAGATTCCAGTGGCATGGAAAGCGGACATAAGGTTCCGCTATCTCCTTGCCGTCAACATACAGTCTCCCGGCACGAAATTCAACTTGTTCGCCCTCTTGAGCGACCACACGTTTTAGAAGCATGACCTGGCTCCCGGCAAAACGCACCGCCACCACATCGTGCCTTTTAGGTTCTGAAAGAAGATATCGCAACCTCCAACAAAAGTTGACTCCTCCATTGGGATAGGTTGGCTCCATACTGATCCCCCGAATAGTAAAAGGAATGCAGAGATGACCGAAAAAAAGATAGGCGAAGAGCGAGACCAGGAAGACCCTGATCAAGAACATGGGTGTTAAAGAGGGGAAAAAGAATTGTCGAGTCCTACGATTGACAGCCATCCTATTAAAGGTTTTTTCACCCTGACTATTCAAATGGGGGGGTTGACCCGCTCTCAATATCCTTTTCGATGAGAGTTGATAAGACATAAGTCTAGTATAGCGTAAAGTTTAGTTCTCTGCAAAAACTAGCTATGGGTAAGGAACGGTGGAATATGGATGTTTGGATGATAGGGAACTTCAATGGCGAGAAGGGAGCCCCTTAGTAGGGCATGCCTATTGTCTCCTCGACTTTTTGCCCGGTCCGTGCTCCCTTTATTTCCAATGCCTTATGAATGGTCTCCAGCAACTTTTCCGGATGATAGGGTTTCATGATGTAACCAGAAGCTCCTGACTTATAAGCCCTTCCTTCGCCCCCCGGGACCCCTGTGAGGAAGATGATGGGAATAGGGTGCGTATCCTGGGACTGTTTCAATCGCTCCGTAACAATGAACCCATCTTCTCCCGGTATCATAATATCCAGAATGATCGGGTCTGGTTTCTCTTGGTTAGCCATCATAATGGCCTGCATACTGTCATGGGCTAAGACAACATCGTACCCGTTGGCTTTCAGCCGAATTTCAAGGCCTTGGCAAAATCTTCTTCATCATCGACAACGAGAACCTTCCTCTTCGCCATCTTGTTTTCCTCTCGACCCTTCGTATCCTTTTATATTCTTATAACTATTCTTCTTCCTCAAAATCATCATCAACCAATGTCTCATTGGCTTTCCAAAGAGTTTTCATATCCTGATCATCGCTTCGAATAACGATCTGTTTGGATAACTCTTCCGTCCACTGATCAAAATTTTTCAAACCTTTTCCACTCCCAACCGTACTGATTCCTGATTGAGTCTTAGCAGCAATTCCCTTGCCAAGTGAATTAAGTTTGAAGGGGTGAAAATAAGTCACTAAAATTAATAGCAAATTATCTAAGCGAATAAGGCTCTCAATCAGGATGCATCCCAATTAAGATGCCGCCAATTGTCACCTAAACGGCAATTATCGTCT
>CAYGWV010000056.1:0-7182 GCA_964353925.1 uncultured Syntrophaceae bacterium
CTTCAGGCTACAGATCGAAACTGGACTATCAAGTTTCCCCCGATTACATTTCTCTTCACAAGGATGGTTACATACACGCCCTACTGAGGCAGGAAAGGGATTATACTCTTTGACCACATCGAGGGCTTCTTTATATCGGCCAGCCTGGATCAGGGCAATATAGCCTTGTGCGCTCGTCTCCGCTGGACAGGTGTGCTTGCAGGGACTGGTTCCTAGCTTAGTGACGAGAAAAGTATTGGGAACGGCCTGGGGGTAAGGCCGATAAATGGCCTTCCTCTGATCCAATCTCTCATTAAATTCATTGGGCAAGAGGATGGGGCACACCTCTGTGCAGTCATTGCAGCTCGTACATTTGCTCATATCCACATAGCGCGGATGTTTTCGAACCTTCGCTTTGAAATACCCGGCCTCGCCTTCCAAAGAGACGAGTTCTGAATTGGTGATGATTTCAATATTGAGATGCCTTCCTGCCTCGACTAACTTTGGAGAGACGATACACATAGCGCAATCATTGGTGGGGAAGGTTTTATCGAGCTGAGCCATTTTTCCACCGATCGCCGGGGAACGCTCTAAGAGGTAGACTTTGATTCCTGAATTGGCTAAATCAAGAGCGGCTTGAACCCCGGCGATACCTCCCCCCACGACTAACGCTGCACCTATTTTTCGAGTTTCATCTGGACTCATAACAGTGAATCCTTTCAAAATTAAATCGCAAAATTCTCGAATTGAGGAATTGTGAATTGAACAATCCCTAAATCCCTTAATTCCCAAATTCTAAATTGATGAAATCTTGGCTGCATCGAGATATTTTGAAATTCGATCTTCTGCTCCGATCGGAATAAAATGGACCCCTTGGCAAAGGTCCCTCAGCCCTTTCACCAGGTCACTGACAATCTCAATGCTCGCTTTCTCTTTATCTGGAGCCTTGGCTAACTTTTCAATGATATGGTTGGGAACCATCCCTGGCTTGACATGTTTGTTGAGAAAGAGACCCATCTCTGCTGATCTCACTAAAATGACTTCTGCGACCACTGGAATCTTTATCGGTCCCACCTTTTTCATGAACTCATGGAAGGAATCAATATCGAAGATTGGAGTGGTCAAAAAATATTGAGTCCCTAAACCCGCCAGTTCTTCCATCTCTTTTAGCTCCAGGTCAGGGACTTTCTTCCCCCAGCTCGAATCGATCCCTGATCCCACGAAGAACTTAGGCTTGCCCCGGATCTCTTTGCCTGAAATATCCTGACCTTCATGAAGGCTCTCGATAACCGAAAAGAGTTTCCCCGAATCCACATGAAAGAACATAATCTCCTGGAGACTATCTCCGGTGATACGATAATCTTCTGTGAAGGCGAGAATATTCTCCACTCCAGACTCCGCGGCCCGAAGGAGATGCTCCTGAATCTCAATCCGATTCTTCTCCCGGCAGGTGGTCTGAAGGATCGGGTCAAATTTTTGGTCCTTCAGGGCCCGACAGGTCCCCATCGTATCCGTCACCAAACCCTCGATCTTCAGCTCGGGAACGGTCAGGGCATCCACTCTTCCTCGAATTCGCTCCACATTCCGGATGAGGTCTTGAATGCCCGTGCCGATTGGGGGTTGAATCTCTGAAGTAACTATAAATCTCTTATTTTTTATATTTTCTTGTAGACTCATCG
Source organism: uncultured Syntrophaceae bacterium (assembly GCA_964353925.1). Taxonomy (GTDB): domain Bacteria; phylum Desulfobacterota; class BSN033; order BSN033; family UBA1163; genus CAVQFR01. The sequence continues at coordinate 1,659 of CAYGWV010000056.1, forward strand.
ACCTTTCCTCCTTATTGTAAAATACCTTTCGTCGTATTCCAAAACCCTCATTTCTTGAGACCGAGTAACTTGGCTACCTCGAATTTTAATTGTTCTAAAGGAAGGGGTTTCGAGAAGCATGCATCTGCACCGCATTCTTTCATCTGATTGAAGGCATCGTCATCGAGATAGGCTGAGAGCACAATGATTTTGGTGCCCTTCGTTTCGGGACTGGATTTGATCTTTTGACAGACTTCATATCCATTGATGTCGGGCATCATGATATCCAGGATCAAGAGGTCCGGTTTAAAATGGCTAACTTGAATGCCTGCCTCAAAACCATCCGAGGCAGAGATCATCTCATACCCGAACTCATCTTCCTCGAGGGATTGAACAATTGTCTCCACGATGATCTTGTCATCATCCACGACAAGAATTTTCTTCCTCTCCTCTGTTTTTGCCTCTTCTGGCAGAGGCATTCCCTTCTCTTTAAGAAACTGATCCAGATCCTCTTTTTTAATCCTGCGATGTCCCCCTACGGTTTTATAAGCCTTGATATAGCCTGCATCGATCCAGTTGATGATCGTTTTTGAAGAAACCTTACAATATTTGCTTGCCTGAGATACGGTTAGAATTTCCATTATTTTCTCCTTTTTTAGAATTTACCATATTTATAGATATTATAGAATTTATAGTTTGTCAACAATAATTTTAACCTATTGGTAGCTTTATACTTAATTATTTGATTTTATAATATAAATTATCTTTAGTATTTGGATAAGAATCGGAGGGGGAAAAGAGATCTGTTGTTCCAAATATTATTCACGTATTTCTTGTTACGTTTTTTTTCTATCTTGATTTCGGCTTTCAATTGGTAAACTTATAATGAAGGTAGTACCTTTCCCCTCTTCGCTCTCCACTCTGATCTCCCCGCTATGATCTTTAATGATTCCGTAACAGACCGAAAGTCCTAACCCAACCCCCTTTACCTTCTGTTTGGTCGTAAAAAAGGCATCGAAGATCTTATCCCTGATTTCTTCTGGAATACCTATCCCTGTATCCTTGATGTGGATCAAGACCTTGTTCCCTTCCCGGCTCGTTCTGACGAAGAGGGTCCCTCCCTTGGGCATGGCTTCCTTAGCATTCTTAAAGAGGTTCAGCATAACCTGTCTCATCTGGTTGGTGGAGGCCATGATTTCTGGAATGTCAGGGTCAAAGGATGTCTCCACCTGAATATTTAATTCCTTCATCTGTTTCTCCATGACCAACAGAATCCCTTCGATCAGCTCATCTATTTTGATGGGTCTTCGCTTTTCCTCTTCAGGCTTTGAGAAACTAAGCATATTCCGGAGCATCTCAGAGAGCCTCTGAATTTCTGAAAGGGATAGTTCTAAAATTCTCCTCCTCTTACTCTCCGGAGGAATTTCCGTCTTGAGAAGCTCGAGGGTGTTCATAATGCCGTAGATGGGATTATTCAATTCATGAGCGATTTGGGAGGTCAGTCTTCCCATGGCAGCCAACTTTTCGGATTGGAGAAGGGCCTCCTGCATCTTCTGAAGTTCTCTTTCTATCCTCAATCTCTCCCTGAGGTCTTTAAAGATGCCAACGCTGGCGATCTCTTTTCCATCCTCATCATAGATGATCGATGCCGAGAGATCTCCTTCAATCATCTCTCCATCCTTCCTACGGTGGAAAATAGGAAAAGAGGTCAATTTTCCCACTCCTCCATAATCCGGGCTTTTCAACTTCTCCATTACCTCTTTAGCCACACCTGGGGCATAGATACTCCGAATATTCATCTTTCCAACGCCCTCCTCGGCCTTATAGCCCAAGAGATCTTCCGCCCCCTTGTTGAAAATAAGGATATCCCCCTTCATATTGGTCACAATGATGCCATCTACAGAACTCTCGATCAAGTTCATTAAGAACTCATTCGCCTCTTTCAATTCCCTCTCCATCCTCTTCCGAACGGAGATATCAATATTGAGTCCCTCATACCCAATAATTTTTCCCTTTTCATCCCTCTTTGCATGGGCGGTAAGGAGGACGGTAATCACCTCCCCTTTTTTCCGCTTGAATTCCACCTCAAGATCTTTAACAAAACCATGTTTCTCGATCAGTCTTTGAAATTTTCTTCGATCTTCCTGATTCACATAGAAGTCTTTGGCAATATCAATCTTTAAGAACTCATTCTTATCCTTGTAGCCAGCCATTTCTAGCATCGCCTGATTGCAGTCGAGAAAGCGCCCTTCTCTGGTGCTGATGAAGAGGCCATGTTGAACCCTTTCAAAGAGGTTTCGAAATTTCTCCTCCGACTCCTTCAATTCCTTCTCAAACTTCTTCCTCTCCGTAATATCCCGGATATAGGCATACGTCTTGATCCGGCCATCTTCCGATCGTGTCGGAGCAATACAGACCTCTGTCTGTTTAACCTGGTCTTGTGGGGTTTGGATCGACATCTCTGTACAGACCTTCTGACCCAAACCTTCTCCCCGCATAACCATCTCTTCTAAAAACTCCTCGTCCCTCTTGCCGATAAGGGAGAAAAATTCTTTCCCCAGAATCTGGTCTTTGGGAAAACCCATGATTTCAGAGGCCATCTGATTGGCAAATTCGATCCGGGAATCTTCATCAAACACAATGACACCATCTTCTCCCATCTCTGCGATCTTTTCAAAGCGCTTGGTGGCCTCTCGGATCTCTCTCTCCATCCTCTTCCTTTCAGTGATATCCCTTAAATAGGCATAGGTTTGGACACCGCCCTTCTCCTTCTTCGCAATCGTGATGCAGACCTCGGCATCCCGTTTCAGACCTTTCTCGGTTAAGACCTCCATCTCGGTACAGACCCGCTTGCTCTCATCTGCCCCCACTTCAGAGTGCATCTGACCAAGATAACCGATATCCCCTTCACTCAAGAGACGCCGGAAATCCATCTCCACCAATTTCTCTTTTGAATACCCTGTCAACTCCGAGGCGATGGTATTGGCGAACTCAATTCGATATTCTTCATCGAAGACAATGATACCATCATCACCCATCTCAGCAATCTTCTCCAAACGTTTGGTCACCTCCTGGATGTGCCTCTCGGCTTCTCCCCGTTCATATTCCTTGAGCTTGTTCTCGAGATCTCCCAGCCTTTCCTTCATTGCTTCATAACTCAAATTTTCTTCCATCGATCACCCCACCTCCCTTCCCTCGGACTTCCAGCCCTGAACGCTATTTTACATCAATTAAACAAATTATCCATATATTTTTGAAACGACGGCGTGAACGTCTGTGGAAGGATGGGGAGGTGACGCAGGCGCTGAATGAGGGGCATAAGGATAGAAAGGGCTCCTTGAGAGTAGATCTTCTGTTACCGCTCCGGTGAGAGAAACGGTGATGGAATGACTCCTATGACGGGAGAAGGAATCGAAAAGCGGAGAGACGTTGAACGGCGGTTTTTCCATCCACCTACATCAAGCCGATGGAACCCAGAACCTCTCGGGGACTGGTTATCAACTTCTGGAGACCTACTTCCTTGGGAAAAGCGCCAAAGGCGAGGCCCATCAACTGGGTAAAATAAAGGATGGGAATTCCATAGCGGGTTTTATAAGCCTCCTCCATCTGCCTTTGACGGCCGTCGAGGTTTACCTGGCAGAGAGGGCACGCGACCGCAATGGCATTGGCTCCGGCATCCTTTGCCTCACGAAGAATATCGTTTGAAAGTTTGAGGACCATATCCGATCGTGTGAGCGTCATCGACGCGCCGCAACACTCTGTTTTAAAGGGCCAGTCCATTGTTTCTGCGCCCAGAGTCCTGACAAGGGCATCCATGCTCTGGGGATCCTCCGTATTATCAAACTGCGCTATTTTAGGGGGACGTGTGAGGATGCATCCATAATAACAGGCCACCTTCAAACCCGTCAGTTTCTTTCGAACCCTCTCGCGGATTTTCTCGATCCCCAATGCAGCGAAAACTTCTAGGGGGTGATAGGCCTTCACCTTGCCCCGGTACTTATAATCAAAAACCTCCCAGATCTTCTTCTTCACATCGGCCTCGTGCTCCATCTCCACATTGGCGGCCTTGAATCTGGAAAGGCAAGCCGGACAGGGAGCGATCAATTGATCCAAGCCGTCTTTTTCTGCATGGGAGAGGTTGAGAACGGGAAGCGCGATCGATAAGAGGTGAGAGGTTGCATGGGCGGATGAAGCCCCGCAGCAAACCCAATCCTTAACTTCGACGAGGTCCATTCCCAACGCCTTCATGACATATTTCAAAGAGAGGTGATAATCGTATCCGGAAGAGCTGAGAGAGCATCCCGGGAAATAGCCATATTTCATTATGAAGCTCCTTACACGAGATATTAATTCTAAAGTTCAATAGTCAAAATCCAAATCCAATCACCCGTCCCCTGTCCCCTCGAGACTGTATCACAATAGCGGAAATGATGAAAAATGTCATGCTTCTGAACTTGTTTCAGCATCTAATGGAATCAATAACTTACGAGACCCTGAAACGAGTTCAGGGTGACAAGAAATGAATTACGACACAGCCTCCTCAGGGGAGAGGGAGGGGGTGAGGAGACCTGAATTTCGTTCGTTGAGGTTCTGAGCATTGACTCAGTGTCCCCCGTGCGCTTGTACGGGCACAGATTGCTCTTTCTCCAACTTTCTTATTCTCGCCATCACTTTCCGCAATTCTTTTACCCCATGGCTTTTGTGAGGGAAGAGTTTTAGCTTTCCCTTCAACAACATAGGAGAGGCCATGTCAATATCTTTAAAGGGTGTCAGCATTGCCAAATGGATGAGCAAGGTAAGGCCGAGCTGATAAGTCTTTCCAAGACGTTCCACAAGGGCCATAAAGATGCGATGCAGGGCAGGAATGGCGGGGTAGGGGTTATAGTAATCGACCTCCTTCGACAACTCCCTCAATCCATTGATGAGGCGGAGGATGTGGATCCCCTGGGGGCAGCGAGTGTTACAGGTCTCGCAAGAAAGACAGTTCCAAATGGTGCCCGACCAATAGATTTCCTCAGACAGGCCGAGCTGAACGGCTCGCATCAGTTCATGAGGTTTCATCCTCATGGCATAAGCAGAGGGGCAGCCGAGTGTACATTTCTTGCATTGGTAGCAGAGCATGACATTCTCGCCGGTGATGGCTTGAAGGTCACGGCTCAGTTTTAGATTCTCCTTCGAAAAGACGACGGTCATGATTGCTCCTCTCTACATTGTAACAGGTCCCAGATTCGAGATAAATAAAAATAGAATAAAACAATACAGAACAACGAGGTTCATCCTCCCAGCCAGGGGTGGTTTCACCCGTCAGGGGGAACAAACGGTTGGGTTCGATTCTTTTGGGAACGAGACCGTGAAGATTGTCCCTCTTCCTTCCTCACTTTCAACGGAGATCGAGCCCAAATGGGCGTCTACAATGCTTTTGACAATTGAAAGCCCAAGACCTGTTCCGACGATCTGACGCGTCTCTGCGGTTTTCACTCGGTAAAATCTGTCAAAGATTCGAGGGAGATCCTCTCGCTTAATACCGATGCCTGTGTCGGAGACA
>CAYGWV010000057.1:0-4048 GCA_964353925.1 uncultured Syntrophaceae bacterium
GGAATGACGGGTGCCTCACCGAAGGATGCATTGCCGGAGGGAGAAAATACTTCCATGTCAATGCCCGTGGCGATCTGGAACCCTGCGTTTTTTGCCACTTCGCCTATGACAACATCAAGGAGAAATCTCTTATGGAGGCCCTCAACTCCCCCCTCTTTCGGGAGATACGCTCCAGACAGCCCTTTTCGGAAAACCTTTTCATCAACTGTCCCCTGATCGATCATCCTGATCACGGAAAAGAATTTGCCCTTAAATTTGCCAAATACTTTACCCACGAGGGAGCGGAGGGGTTCTTCACGGAGCTGTCTCCGGCGATTGATGCCTATTCAAAAACCTACCGAAAGATCGCAGAGGCTGCCTGGAAGGAGAAAATCGAAAGCCAAAATCCTCAGCCCTTTTCAAAAGGGAAAAAGGTAGTGGGAAGACATGGATGAAGGTAACTTTTCCCCATCTGGGCTCGATGCACATCTTCTGCAAGGCGATCGCAGAGACCGCCGGCATTCCCTATATCCTTCCTCCTGAAACCAGCCGAAAAACTCTGGCCCTCGGTGTCCTCCACTCGAATGAGTCTATCTGTCTCCCTTTTAAAATCATCCTGGGAAATTTTATCGAAGCCCTTCAGATGGGAGCGGATACCATCGTGATGGTCGGCAGTGGCCCTCCTTGTCGTTTGGGGCTCTATGACCTTGTTCAGAAAGTGATCCTTGAAGATATGGGGCTTCATTATCGATGGCTGACCATTCCACCCCGATTAAGCTGGAAGGCGATCTGGAAGAATCACGAGGAGACGAAGGAGCTGAGAAAAGAATTGAGTGCGAAGAATATTCTCTTCTTCCCTTACGGGCTTTGGATAGGTTGGAAGAAAATGATGGCCTGCGAAACGTTAGAACAATTGGCCATGAAGGTCAGACCCATGGAGATCAAGAAAGGAGAGACTCAGAAGCGATTGAAGAAGGCCCTCTTCTGGGTGGATGAGGCCAAAACTTCGAGCGCCCTCGAAGAGGCCCTTCGAAAAGGAAAGGCTCTTCTTCAAGAAATGGAGCAGGATCATTCCCGCATCCCGTTTAGGGTGGCCATTGTGGGCGAACTCTATACCGTGATGGATCCCTATATCAATCGAGGAGTCGAACAAAAATTGGGGGAATTGGGTGTGGAAGTGACACGCACCTCCTGGTTCTCCACTCATATCCTGAGGAGCCTTGGGAGAAATAAGGCGGATCGGGCTTCAGAACGCGTTCGTTTCTTTGAAGCTTCAAAGGCTTATCTGGGTTACGATGTCGGTGCAGAATGTAATATCTCCATCGGTGAAGCCATCGTGAGGTCTCAAGAAGGATATGATGGGGTCGTCCATCTCATGCCTTTTGCCTGTATGCCGGAGACCACCGCCTCCGGCATTCTGACGAAGGTCGGGAAGGACCGGGACATTCCCATCCTTACGCTCATTTTAGACGAGCAAGAAATCGAAGGCCGCATTCAGACACTTCTGGAGGCCTATGTGGAGATGTTGGAATGGAAGCGCAGGGCCGCATAGGCATTCCCAGAGCCCTGATGTTTTATCGTTACTTTCCCCTCTGGCGCACCTTCTTTGAAAGGCTGGGTTGGAGGGTGATGGTTTCCGACGGGGTAAGACAGAAGGAGAAGATCATCTATTTTGAAGACAGTTGCCTTCCGATGAAACTTCTGGTGACGCATGCCGTTCAATTGAAAGACCAAGTGGATCATCTTTTTATCCCTCGATTAGTCAGCATTCATCGAACTTACATCATGTGTCCCAAGTTTCGCGGAGCTCCGGACATTGTGCGGCTTGCTACGGAAGGAGATGTTTCGATCATTGACGAGACCGTTGATCTTCGAAAAGGAGGAATTCCCCTGCTCCGGTCTTTTCTGAAGATGGGCGAGAAGCTGGGTGCCTCCAGGCGAGAAAGCAGGAGGGCTTTTCGAGAGGCGGAAAAGTCTTTGTCGAAATTTCAAAAGGACTGGGTGGATCGAATCAACCGGGTTCCGACACGGCAACTCTTTGAAATGGATATTCCAACACCGCAAACAAAAAATGACACACAAAAAGTCCCCCCTCCCCTGGCGCCTGCCCGCCGAACAAGTTCTTTGGCAGGCGGGGGAGGGGAAGCTTTTAGATTTTCATCGTCATTAGGTGGGAACCCCACCGCGGGTGTTTGTAAGGACGAGAAGCCTCCATTGCGTATCGCTTTTGTCGGCCATCCGTACAATCTCTTCGACATCGATATCAACAAAGATCTCCTCGCCCTGGCGAAAAGTTTGGGAATGGAGATCATGACCTCGGATCTTCTTTCTGAAAAAGAGATCGATCGAGAGGTCTCTGGCCTTTCCAAAGAGATCTATTGGTCATCCGGGAGAGAGATTGTGGGATCTCTGTTTCACTTTCTATCGGGTGGAGTGGATGGGGTGGTTTTCCTGACTTCCTTTAAATGTGGCATTGATGCCCTCCTTCAAGAATTCATCAAAAGAAGGTTGAAAGTCCGGGGAGGGTCCTCTATCCCCCTTCTCATTCTCTCCTTTGATGAACATACAGGCAGGGAAGGATTGACTACCCGGCTGGAGGCCTTTCGGGACGTGGTGGAAGAAAGAAAAAATTCTAAATCCGAAGCACCTGCCTGCGCGTAGTCCCGCCTTGCGGGACGAAGGCAGGCGAAATTCGAAACAATATCAAAATTGAAATATCGAATGACAAAAATGAATTCCGTTTTGAATTTAGAATTTCTTTAGGGGTAGCGTCGGCATTCATTGCGGACGGGTTTTTGACATTTCGCCCCCAGTAAATGGGGGCGCTACAAATTCCTGCGATGGGTAATTATTTAGGCATTGATGTCGGTTCCATCACCACTAAGCTGGTGGTGTTGAGCGAAAGCGACCAGGTTTTAGCCGAGTCCTATATCCGGAACAGTGGCCGGCCGATTGACGCCATCCAGCAAGGGATGGAGGAAATCCTGACTCAGCTGGGGGAAAACATTTCTATTGATGGAGTGGCTACGACCGGCAGTGCCAGGCATCTGGCTGCTTATTTAGTAGGCGCCGATCTTATCAAAAATGAGATCACTGCCCATGCGATTTCCGTGATTGATTTTCTGCCCGAGGCGAAGACCATTATCGAGATCGGCGGACAGGATTCCAAGGTCATCGTCCTGAGAAATGGCGTCGTCGTCGACTTTGCTATGAACACGGTCTGTGCTGCAGGGACAGGATCTTTTTTGGATCAGCAAGCTGCCAGGCTCGGGATCTCCATCGAGGCTTTTGGGGATCTCGCTCTCAAGGCCAATCATCCTGTCCGGATCGCAGGCCGGTGCACGGTCTTTGCCGAGACAGATATGATTCATAAGCAACAGATCGGACATTCTGTTGAGGATATTGTGGCAGGCCTCTGTGACTCTTTGGTGAAGAATTATCTGAATAATGTCTGCCGGGGGAAGGAAATCCTTTCTCCCATCGTCTTCCAGGGAGGCGTCGCCGCGAATCGAGGCATCCAGAGAGCGCTCGAAAGGGAATTGGAAGTCTCTCTCGTCATCCCGGACCATTTTGATGTGATGGGTGCCATCGGGGCCGCCAAAATGGTGAAGAAAGCCAAATTCTCCAAAACCCAATTCAGAGGGTTTGACCTTCTTCAAAAGTCCTGTTCCACGCGGGGATTTGATTGTGGGGAATGCGGAAATCAGTGCGAGGTGATCCAGCTTCTGGTGGACCATCAAGTGGTGGCCTGCTGGGGGGATCTCTGCGAACGCTATCGCCATCCCGAAAAAGCAGAGAGCAGAGAGCATAGAGAAGAAGAGGTCGAATAGTCAGGTAGTCACTTGGTCGTTTAGTTAGAAAATAGGCTTCTTCAAAATCCCTCCCAACCTCCCTTTGCAAAAGGGAGGGGTAACTTAGCCCCCCTTTGGAAAAGGGAAGGTGTGAAAAAAACCCACTGTATTCGTCTCCCCGGTGAAAACCGGGGTCCAGAGTATTTTTAACCCCTTGAAAACACTGGATTCCGGCTTTCGCCGGAATGACGTGAAACACCACCAAACCAATTTTTTCA
>CAYGWV010000058.1:0-3361 GCA_964353925.1 uncultured Syntrophaceae bacterium
CCAGGACTTTTGACATAGTCTTTTTCTCCATTCCTTTTTTTTTCACTCCCTTTTTAACAAAACCATTTCCCTTTATGAAGGGAAAACATCTTTTGAAAACATCTTTTGGATGGAGCAGGCTGTCCATCAGAAGGGAGACCCGCTTCTTCTCAAATGCGTGACGCAGGAGATCCCTTGCCGAATTGAAAAGATTTATGAGAAATTTGACCCTACCTCTATAAAATTAACGGAGGAAGATGCTTCATCCCTCCAGAACGCAGAGGTGGCAGACGTCCTGATTCAGCTTGATGGAAAGGCGGTGGTAGATCTTTTTAATGAAATCCCTGAGATGGGAAGGTTTGTATTAGAAAAGGATGGAACCCCGTGGCCGGCGGAATCATTCCGTAGCGGAATAACGGTTATTCCCTCTCCTCGATGGCCTTTACAATCAAATCCGCCATCCATCGGACGCCACCTCCGTTCCAATGGGTGTCTCGGCCTCCATCTACGAGTCTTTCTAAGAATGGGGGACAGCTTCATCTTTTTTCTGAATCACTTTTGTAAGCAAATCTACAGCAATTCTAACCGCAGTTGGATTCCAATGCGTGTCATCCTTTAGATAAAGCAAGATGGATTCTCTTTCAAAGGCGTTCTCAAAGGCCTGCTGGGTACACACTATTTCAACACCTAATTGTTTCAACCGAGCAGTCAACTGCTCCAGGAAAACAGGCCTTGAGCTTCCCAGGGATTCATAAAAAATAGTTTCCTTTTCAGGGTTGGCCAAAAAGATAAAACGGATCCCTTTACTTTTGAATAGATCATCATAGCCCTTGATTGTTTGGATCGCTTGATTTAATCTCTCCTCCGGGACTTCCTTATTTGCACTCGCCCCCTCGAGAAAAAGAATAGGGCCGAACTTCGAATCCACCCGATTCAAACCGCTTTCCTCTCGATCAGAAAACCCTCGCTTGAAGCTGGCCCTTATATAGCGAACCATGTTCATTTTATAAAGGCGGTCTAGAAACACACCGAAAGATTCAATCCATCGATTTTCTTTCATCTTTCTAATCTTATTTCGAGCGTTCTCGTATGCGACCCATTTTCCCCTTGACGAGGCCTTAAGGGGTGGGAGGAACGCGATACCCCTTTCCATACTCGAAACGATCACCATCTCCGGGGGGTGAAGGATAAATCGTCTTTCCTTCAAAAATCCGTTAACGCTGGCGGGAGCTAATGGATACACACTCAAATTCAATCGATCTTCTAAGACCTCCGAAAGCATCTCCTTTTGTGTCAAACCAGATCCGAAAGTTTCAGATTGACCGATGATCACCACCTCATATTTCAATCGATCGGGTCCCTCTTTCCGGTATCCATATGAATCAGTTATCCACTGGACAGTCCGTTTTGAGGCATATTTCGTATGGTGACCTAAATCCCCTTCTTCTTCCTTGACCAGGTTTATGTTTGGATAAAATTGCCCCGGCAAGATATTCTTAAACTTCCTCACTGTCAAGGCCTCCACCGCACGAAAACAAAAAAAGTCCATCGGCAAAACAAACAATTCAACCCCTAGGGCCAAAAAGAACGGACTCAAAAGTAGAACCAAATTAAATATAAACTTTCTCATTCTCTCGATTAAAATTGAAAAGAAATAAATTGTTCTGAATTAAATTGCCTCAACAGGAGAATCCCCCAGATCATTCCATCACAGACCATCCATCTCACAAAAGCGGGCTTGGCTGAAGGCCTTTCCACGCGGTGTCCCCTCTTCTGAAATGGTGTGGGATGGCAAAGTAACCAACACATACGATCGTAGAAAAATCAGCCCTTCGACTTTCCCCGGTCTATAGCCCGGGGTTTGCTTAGGGTTGGTACTGAGCGGCGCTTTTGACCCCGTCCTAAAGGATGGGGGTTGGCGCCGTCGAAGTATCAAAAAGGACATAGAGCTAAATGGAATGAGATCTTTCTTCCTGTATTTGATTCTTGTATAGACTCCATCCTCTCATGAAGAAGGCTTATCCAGTGGGAGGTAATGTCTTTGGAGCTCTTTGAACTCCAATTCAAGAAGGGCATACCGCTGGGCCAGCTCTTTACTTTGATTAGTTAACCTAGAAATCACCACTGAGAAATGAAGGACGATGAGGAGAAGGAAGAAAAAGGCGATGACCACGACTGCAGACAAATAGAAAATGCCAGTAATTCTTGCAAAAAACTGAGAGAGGAGAAACTCAGGCCATAGACTCAAGACTAAAACCACGATCCCCGAAAAAAGCCATAGGATCGCATACTCCTCCCGTAGTCTATTCTTCCGGACCAGTTCAAAAGTGGTCCAGAGCAGAAAAAGACTGAGCAGTCCGACAATGATTTGAACCTTCATTAACATCGCTCTTCCTCCTCCCTTAAAAAAGGCGGCTTTTTAAAACAGTCGACAAAAATCGCTAGCAGGACCTTTACCATATAATAGACAGATCTGATCTTCGTAATCGAAGACTCTCCGGAATACCTCTCACTCATCCCGACCGGAACTTCTCCCATCTTTAGACGACATTGATGGAGCAAGACCACGGCTTCCGGCTCCGGATAATCCTGCGGATAATTCGAGGCAAATAGTCGAATCGCCTTTCGATTCGCCGCTCTAAATCCGGAGGTGGGGTCTGTAATCTTCTGCTTGGCAATCGTTGAAATCACCCGGGAGAAGATGGAAATCCCTATTCTTCTCATCAGGGATGACTTAAATTCCGAATCCCCGAGGAAACGTGAACCGATCACCATGTCCATGTTCTCCTCATTCAATGCATGAAGAAGCTTTGGTATTTCTTTTGGATCATGTTGTCCATCCGCATCCACCTGAATAGCGATGTCGTAACCTTTCTCATAGGCGTATTTGTATCCTGCTTGCATGGCGCCCCCGATTCCGAGGTTGAAGGGGAGATCCAGAACAGTTGCCTCATAGCCTCTGGCCTTTTTTGATGTGAGATCCTTGGACCCGTCATTCACCACAAGGATCGCCGATTGCGGAAGCGTGTTTCTCACCGCCTCGATCACCCTCTTTATAGAAGCTTCTTCATTAAACGCGGGAATGACCACCAATGTTTTTTTCTCAGATTCCATACGGGTCGGCCTTGCCTATCTTTATCACGGTTACTTCCACCGATCAAGCCACTCACTGAAAATTAGGAGGGACGGGACGAGAAACGGTCTCCGATCATCTTGATAAACTGTACCAACGGTTTCAAGAACCGATGGGAATCTGAAAACCTCACAAGAAGCTGATAAAGATAAAACGGTGAATAGAAAGGGGTAACCTTTCGTCTCACCCCCTTCCGCGTGAGACAATATTGAGCATCCAGAAGACTGTACGCATGTCCAACTTGGCCGG
>CAYGWV010000059.1:0-9110 GCA_964353925.1 uncultured Syntrophaceae bacterium
AAAGTCGGAGGATTTTTCACGCTACTTACGGCAGCATTGATTTTTGGGTGCGCAGCCGTTTCTTCGGTTGAGCCGGTAGGGGAGCGTGCAAAAGAGACATCGCAGAATGAATGGGGTGGGACGTGGATACACAAGAGTCACGCAATAACGATCAAAGTCCTAAATGAGCAGAAGGGATTGCTGCAGATCGCATGGGTAGAAGAGAAGGAGGGCGGCCTCAAGATCGAGTCCTATCAAGTTGCGATACGCGAATCGGGTGAATGGATCTTCGGAAACATCAAGGAAAAGGAGGACGCTGCTTCCCATTATTGGGCTCTCATTAAGAAGGACGTGGGCCAGATTATCGTCTGGACTCCGGACCCTGGACGGTTTCGGAAGCTGGTTCAAAGAGGGGTACTTCGGGGAAAGGTGGAGGGATATGACATCATTCTTGAGAAGCTCACGCCTGACGACCTGAAAGGTATCCTGTCTGGCGATAAAGGAGTCTATTTCGAGTGGGAGAATCCGGTCGTTTTTTTCCGCCTCGGAAAAGAGGGATGAAGCGATTCCTTAGCAAAAACCGAAAACGGACCCCCCACGGTTCATCAACTCGATAGCCAAATCAAACGATTGGCCCGCCTTGGGCGTTTGAGGGTTTAACGAAAAGTCTTTTATGCCGATGCTTTTACGTCGCAGAGGGACAACAGAAAACCAGTAAGATAAGTTACAAGACTTGCATTAAAGTCGTGCCGACCATCCACACAGAAGAGGTGAGGCCAAGAGGAGGATCAAACGAACCCCTTCCCGCATTAGAAGGTTAGCCGAGGATGGGTTGGAAAATGGAGTAAGTAATTAAAAGGGTTGCGAAAATGTGGAACAGGAGTATACTAATAATAGTTGCACTTCGCTGTTGAATGCAGCAAATCACAACCAGAAAGATGCCTGCCAATCTCACCCCCCAATACTTAGACGCCGAGCTTAAGTTTAAGCAGTCCAAAACCACGCCGGAGAAGATAAAAGCTCTCGAAGTCATGATGGCCGTCATCCCAAAACATAAAGGGACGGAGAGACTTCGGGGACAACTCAAGAGCCGAATGGCCAAATTAAAGGAGGATCTCCAGAGAAGACCTACCGTCGGAAAGGCAGAGCAGGCCTATACCATCAAAAGAGAGGGAGCCGCTCAAGTCATTCTCTTGGGGCTTCCCAATTCGGGCAAATCAAGCCTTCTTTCCCAGATCACCCATGCCTCTTCCGAGGTGGCCGACTACCCATTCACCACACAGAATCCCATTCCCGGAATGATGAAGTTTGAAAACCTGCAGATTCAATTGGTGGACACTCCACCGATCCAATCGGATCATATCGAACCCGGATTTCCAAACCTCATTCGAAATGCGGATGGTCTCCTTCTTTTGGTTGACCTGACCGAAGACCCGATCTTCCAAATGGAGATCCTCTTGGAAGAGTTGAATAAAATGAGAATAAAGGTCGCCGGAAAAGGCCCCATGCCATTCCTGGACGTGGGAACGGTTTCTCTGCGAGCACTCCTTGTCGGGAACAAATGCGAGGTTAAGAATGCCATGGAGGCTTACCGGAGATTCGAGAACCATTTCCGAGAGCCCTTTCGCATCCTGCCTATCTCTGCCCAGGAAGGAATGAATCTTGATGAATTGAGAAAAGAGATTTATCAAATCCTCAACATCCTCCGAGTCTATACCAAAACCCCCGGAAAAGAACCAGATCTGACCGAACCTGTTATTCTGAAAAAGGGGAGCACGGTGGGAGATGTCGCCCTCTCCGTTCATAAGGATTTCGTTGCCAAACTTCGATACGCAAAGGTCTGGGGTTCTGGAAAATTCGACGGACAGATGGTCAAGCGGGATTATCCCGTCAACGAAGGAGATGTGATCGAACTGCATATTTAATCCCCCCGGTGGGGGGATTAAGTTCGGAGTTCAGAAAAAAAATAGTTGAGAGTTTGGAGTGATGATGGGTACAGAGCTTTCTAACAAATTCATTAACCTTTCTTATATCAAGAAATTACTCCGAACTCTGAACTCCGAACTACAAACTGGGTTGCTAACCCGAAGACATTTTCTACGATTTCTTTTGGGACTTCCTCTGCTCTCTTCTTTTCCCTTCCGCGTTCAGGACACATGGGCCGATCTCCCCTCCCATCCCAAAAAAGAGAGAGACTCCATTGGCGAATTCTTTAAGGGAGAGGAACTTCACTACGAAATTGGGCTCTGGCTATTTAAGAAAGTGGCCGTGGGGAAAATAAGTTTTGAGGAAATGGGAAAAAAGGGCCGTTATCTGGCCACCCTTCAAGGCGAGACGTTGGGCGTCCTGGGATTTGCGGCACGTTATCGAGTGGACACCTATCGCTCCATCATGGAAGAAATCGATGAGGGGAGACGCCTTCGATCCATCTCGTTCGAAGAAGACGTGAAAATCGGAGGCATGCTAAGGAGGCGAACTCACTTCTTGGATTATCAAAAGCGAAAATGGATTCAGGTGAGGCAAAGCAAGGATGGCATCAAAACAAGGAGAGAGGAGGAAATTCCTCCAGGAATGGTCTATGACGATTTCGTCACCGCCTCTTATAATTTCCGTTACGGTGTTTACGGGGGGATGGAGAGGGGTAGGACCTATCGGGTGGCTACTTTTCCAAAAAAAGGACCTTCCAGTTATGAAGTGAGAGTGGCTTCCAAAGAGGAGGAAGAGAAGAAAAGAAAATCTGAGAAATCTAAAGAGGGAAAAGAGTTTTTTCTTAAATTTTTTCTGGATGCAGAGATGACGCATTCCAAAGAGGGTTTGATTGAAGGGTGGTTATCGAAAGAGCTTTATCCCATAGAGGGGACGATCAAAGATGTCATATTCTTCGGGGATGTCAAGGGAACGCTGATCAAAAAGATCTAATTGAAGATTTAGATTTTGGAATTCTTGATTTGGGATCTGCGATTTCAAACCTTTTGCTGTGGCACCGTTGGCTCGTTCGCCACGATCCTCACCTTTCCTCTCTTCAGTCTATAAAACTTAATCCATTTCAGAGAAAGTGGATAGGCAACGACACTGAGGAGGGTGCAGAGAATGAATGAACCGATCAGAAAAGAAAGGAGGAGACCCCCTTGGGAGGTAAGGCACCCCCAAAAATTCGAACTCATAAATCCTCGGTCCGTTCCCAATTGAAAGATCTCTTTGAGTGTCGCCCAGTCGATCCGAAACCCTGTCACCCACATCCCTATCCATGTGGCCATCATATAAAAGGGAACGATCCACCAGGGGGTGTTTGTCCAGACTCCTAAAAGAACAGCCACCCGGTTGAGACCGAATAGAAACGCAATGGCTAAACCCACGAGGGTGTGTAGACCGACAAAGGGCGAGAAACCCAGGAAGATGCCGATGGAATAGGCCAGGGCAGTTCTTTCAGGTGCGTCTTCGATATGGAGAAGTCTCTTAACGAGATCTTTCATAGAAGGCATTCTCCCTCATTCAACCACCCTCTTTATCTTTTAACTTCCCTTCGCCTCACGCGCAACAGGGGCACGTTACGATTGAAATAGAGACACTGACCCGAGAGAAAACAAATATCGCACGAAGGATTTTTCGCCTTACAGAGAGATCTTCCAAATCGGATGAGGTTGAGGTGCAGTGACAAGGACTTTTCCTTTGGGATGAGAGGACTCATCCATAAGTGAGCCTTTTCTGCATCCATCCATTGTGGAATGAAACCGAGACGCTTCCCGATCCGGAGGATATGAGTATCCACCGGGAAGGCCTCTCTCCTCAAACCGAATAGAAGGAGGCAGTGAAGCGTTTTAGGACCGATTCCTTTGAGGGCGCCGAGCGTTTTCTCAATTTCCTCGGAATCCATCTTTCTCAAAAAGGAAAGGCTCAATTTCCCTTGCTGTCTTTTAATCCAATGAAGGATTTCGCGGATGCGCTTCGCCTTCTGTCGAGCCAATCCGCCCTGTCGGATGGCTGAAACGATCCCGTTCATGTTGGCTTCCAAGACATCCTCCCAATGGGGAAATCGCGCCTTCAATCTCCGATAAGCTTTGTCTCGATTTTGATCGTTGGTATTCTGTGAAAGAATGGTTTCGATGAGAATATCGAGAAGGTTCCCCGGACCCGCTCTCCGGGGGATGCCGTAATGCTTTTCTAGAAGAAGAGTGATTTTTGCTAATGTCGTTTTTAAATGCTTAAGTTCCTGCCATTCCCCTTTTAATCTTCTCACTCAATTTTCCCTTAAGAAAATCCTTCATCCGCTCTTTTACCTTCGTCACAAAACCTTGATAGGTTTCTTTTCCCTCGAGTACCTGAATATAGATTTCTCCCAGTTCCGGATAGCGTTTCAGAGTTCGATAGGCCAACTTCGTAAAACGAAAAACGAAGTGAGAAAAAGTGAGCGCCCATTTCAGGTTCTCGCAGATATCAAAATAGACCGCCTTTTGATAAAAGTCAGAAGGGGGGGTCCCCTCCCTTTTCCACTCCAGGATCGCTTCAGCAGCCAGCATCCCGCTTCGAACGGCATAGTAAATCCCCTCTCCCTGCAGAGGATCCATCAGATGGGCCGCATCCCCCACGAGGAGAAACCTCCCCTGTGAGACCTTCTGTCTCTCATCGTAAAAAGGAGGAAGGAGATGGCCGATGACCTTTCCGGTCTTCCCTTCCGGGATGTAGGTCAGTCCTTTGAGGAAGGATTTGAAGTATTGGCGAGGGTTCATCTTCTTGGTCTCTCTGAACATTCCGCCAATACCGATGGAGAGACAGTTCTTTTTTGGAAAAACCCAAGCATATCCGTTGGGAACTCTCCCGAAATCCAAATGGACGAATTGAAGCTCCTCTTTCGGGAAAGGAACGGATGAGTCGAAAGGGGTCTCGGTTTCGACGGCAACCCCATATCCGTCGTTGTTCTGGGGCCGCAAGGATAAAGACTTGGCGACCATACTTTCTGATCCATCTGCTCCGATGAGAACCTGGCAGCGGAACTTCTTCCCCTTGGCCGATTCCACTTCCACCCCATCGGCCCCCTCTCCTACCTTCGTCACCTTCTCACCATCCAGTATCTCCGTGCCAACCTCCAAAGCCTTGTCGATGAGAAACTGATCAAAGCGATCCCTCATGACCAAGAATGCCATTGGGTTTTTAGATTCGATGAAGAAGGGATCTTTGGAACAGTAGGTAAATTTTGCTCCAAAGATGGTGTTCTCAATGACCGAACTGAGATCAAAGTCAAGCAAACGGACAGTTTTAGCGGAAAGGCAGCCCCCGCAGGGTTTGTATCTAGGCAACCGTTCCTTCTCAATAATGAGTGTTTTCAACCCAGCCTTGGCACAAAACCTCGCCGCCGTTGATCCCCCCGGCCCTCCACCCACGACAATGACATCATAATCCCAATTCATTTCCATCATTCTAAACTGGTTTAAGAAAAATTACAACGACCTCCAGATTTATCAATAGATAAGAACGAGACGAACTTACTAAGGAGTCCATAATGAAGAAGACATATGCTTCAGGAAATCTCCCCCCTGCCTTCGCCGAAGCGGCTTCGCGCAGGCAGGTCGCCCCTCTTTGCCAAAGAGGGGTAATTCCTCCCTTTTGTAAAGGGAGGGAAGGAGGGCTTTAGTCTTCAGTGTCCATATAATTATGGACTGATTAATAAATCGTGGGACACGATCAGGATGAAAGATCATTTTCCAAACGGATACGGGCTTCGCCGACGATAGAAGAGGGACCTCACCCATGCAACAAGAGAATATCGGGTGGGCCCTTACTTTATTATTTGAGCAACATATTCGGCGATGGCAGGCGCCGCGGTCAACCCCGGAGACTCCATTCCCAGTAGATGCACCCTTTCTCTTTCTTGCTTTTGTATCACAAAATCTGATCGTAGCTTACCTTGGTAGTAGACTTTGGGGCGATTGCCTGAATAACCTGGGTAGATTTTGTGGATATTAAAGTCAGGAATTAAGGCGAGGGCCCCCTTCTCAAACTCTTCACGCGGCGTCTTAATCTCGTAATCCTCTTTATCGGATGCCTCGGCAGCAGAGGGACCGATGAGGGTCTCTTCTCCGAGCGTCCGGGTCAAATGGATTCCCAGGGTGTGGGGGGAATCCGGAACGGGGTAGACCAGTCCTCTGATGACCTCTTCGGTCGTATTGTAATAATCCCCCTTGTGAGGAACGATGACGTATCCTTCAAGGCCGCACATCTTTGCGATACTGTCGCTATAAAGTCCTGCTGCATTGATGATCATCTCAGCCTCCATCGTACCGCGGGTCGTTGTCAACGCATTATGATCGTCAACGGACAGAGCCTTGCATTGTTTCACGACCGTTACTCCCGATCCTTTCAGGACTCTTTCCATCGTTCTCATATAGGCAGCCATGTCCAGGATCCCGGTTTCAGGAGAGCAGAGGGCTGCCAAACACCTGACCCTGGGCTCGATCTTTCGAGCCTCGGCCTCATCGACTATTCTCAAGTTTTCCACACCGTTTTCATCGCCTCGTTTCTGAAGGTCTTCCAGTGCCTTCAATTCGGCATTGACCAATGCCACGATGATCTTGCCGCATTTCCAATGGGGGATGTTGTGGTTCTGCAGGAATTCATAAGTCAAATGGCGACCTCGAACGCATAATCTGGCCTTGAGGGAGCCTTGAGGATAGTAAATTCCTCCATGAATAACGCCGCTGTTCCGCGTGCTCGTGTGCTCTCCTAGGGTCTTCTCCTTTTCAAAGAGGAAAACCTCCTTCCCCTCTTTCGCCAAACGATAAGCGATGTGACACCCTACGATGCCACCGCCGATCACAGCAATTTCCATGGATGGTTCCTTTCAAGAAATGAGATCAATAGAAAATTTATATCACATTCATTTGCATCATTTGAATCAATTTTTTTCTCCTTACCTTAAAGGTTGCATAAAAAGGTCCCGCCCAGGGCGGGATGCTTCCAGACCGTTAGAATGCGGTTTTTTAGCATGTTTTATGGGTAACATGCGATGTCACCCAAGGTGACGTTTGTAATTTGCTGGCAGGCGGAGCAGTGAAACGCTTAAAGGTGCCGCTCTAAAGCTCTTCCAGCACCCCCAACTGCCTTTTGGAGGGCTTTTGTGCAACTGGCGGGTTTCATGTTGAAAAAAATCCCTCCCTCTCGCATTGGAAAAGCGCCCTCCATCGGGTATAATGGGAGTGGGATGAAAGAAACGGCCTGCCTTGTCAGTCTGGGATGTCCGAAGAACTTAGTCGATTCCGAAGTGATCCTTGGCCTTCTTTCAAGAGAGGGTTATCTTCTGACTGCGGATCCTTTAAAGGCTGAAATTCTCATCGTCAACACGTGCTCCTTTATCGAGGAGGCGACGAAGGAGGCCGTCGAGACGATTCTTCAACTCTCCCGGTTCAAACAAGAAGGCCGCTGCCGTCTTCTGATTGTTTCCGGGTGTCTTCCTCAACGATATGGGAAAATTTTGGAAAAAGAACTGCCCGAGGTGGACCTCTTCGTCGGCACCGGAGCGTTTCAAAACCTTCCTAAATACCTGTCTCAAAAACAAAAGCGAAAGAGTTTCGTCCCCAAATCCACTTTCCTGTATAATGAAAGGACACCTCGAATCCTCTCCACCCCTCCTTTCATCGCTTACCTGAAGATTGCGGAGGGCTGTTCGAATGCCTGTACCTTTTGCACCGTTCCAAAGATCAGAGGTGGATACCGAAGCAGAAAACTCCGATCCATCCTGGAAGAGGCCCGAAGGCTTGCGGATCAAGGAGTTCAGGAACTCATCCTGATCGCCCAGGACACCACGGGTTATGGAAAAGACCTCCGGGATGGAACCGATTTGGAAAAACTCCTGAAATATTTAGTCAAGGTGGAAGGACTTCGTTGGATTCGAATCCTCTATTCCTACCCCAAGACAGACCATTTCACTCAGGGGCTTCTTGAACTCATGGCCCAAGAAGAAAAGATCTGTCCTTATCTTGATCTCCCCATCCAGCACATCGATGATGAAATCCTCAAACGGATGGGCCGAAGATCGAAGGGTGCAGAAATTCGGAGTCTCTTAGAAAAGATTAGAGGTTTTCTCCCGGAAGTCAGCTTGCGTTCCTCCTTGATTGTGGGCTTCCCCGGGGAAAAAGAAAGTCAGTTTAAAGCACTCCTGGATTTTGTGGAAGAGATTCAGTTCGATCACCTCGGTGCCTTTAAATACTCTCCTGAAGAGGGAACGCCTGCCTCCCGACTTCCTCATCCCATTCCGGAGAGTGTGAGGGAGGAGCGTCTCAGAGCTCTGATGGAGAAGCAGAAAAAGATCTCTCTCAAAAAATACAAGAAAATGGTCGGCCAGAAGAGGGTGGTTCTGGTAGAAGGTCCACAACGTGAACGGGGTATCCTAAGGGGGAGGCTTCAAACACAAGCCCCTGAGATCGACGGCTCCGTTTTTTTGAACGGAAAAGCTCAACCCGGCAACTGGGTAGAAGCCCGAATCACCCAGGCCCTTCCTTATGACCTGCTTGCCCAGGTTGAGAAGGTCCTCCGCTAAAAAAAGACACGGCGTCAGGTCTTGAGGGTCTGTTGCCCAAATGATGCAGTAAAGATGCGCTGGACAAAGCCTTCTTGGAAGATATCAAATGAGGAGATTAATATCGGCGAACGCATTTGTTGAATTCGTGTCTGGGAAGAAAGCTCATTAACTGAGAGAAAATGATTCGTCCTGAGTGCATTGGCCATTCCTTTCCTATCCGTGATAGGAAGATTATGACCAATGGGAAAGAAAAAATTGAAATCGAAAACGTTCACAAACACCTTTATCCTTTTGGAATAAAATGACTATTCGAATTTTCTCAAAAAATTAACCGGACAGTACTGAGATGAAGTCATAAATTCGATAGCAAAGGAATACAAGATAAAGCTAAAGAAAACGACCCATTACGATACATTGAACCGCGTGTTAGAGTGGACAGAAACAAATACCAAAAAAAGAATCGATTTAACCTACATGGGAGAGTTTGTTACAGTCACATTTTACAAAGATAAGTTTCCTTTTTGGCCGAGATTGTTAACATGGTGCCATAATAACATCCCCTCGTTCCATTATCTCGCGAAAATTGAATGGGAAAGTCTAGATAAATTACCACTAAATA
>CAYGWV010000060.1:0-12406 GCA_964353925.1 uncultured Syntrophaceae bacterium
TCAAGAAAATGTTGCGCGCCAGGCGTTTAAAATGCTTCATCATCCCTATGGTTGGGGAGACAGGCTCGGTGGCAGGGACTGCTCCCGTTTCATCATGGACCTCTTCAGGACCTTCGGTATTCTGATGCCCCGAAACTCAAAAGAACAGGCATGGGTCGGAATGGATCTGGGTCCGGTAAGGGAAAAACCCGTCCAAGAAAAAAGAACAATCTTGGATCAATCCATCCCCCTGGCGACAACCCTCCGGCTCCCCGGTCACATCATGCTCTATCTCGGCAGAGATCAAGGGAAGCACTATGTCATCCATAGTCTCTGGGGCATCCAGAAATCAGGAAAAGCGGGGCCGGAACTACAAAAAATCGGGAGGGTAGTCGTTTCTGACCTGAACTTGGGGGAAAAAGGACCCAACGGATCGCTGTTGGATCGCATGACCGATATCCGGATCATCGGGCCAAGTCCCGAAATTTATAAAAAACAAACTCATAAGACATCCGAAGATAGATGATCGAATTGACAGAACGATCCATTGCCCATAAAAAAAGTGAGGCGTCTGAAAGATCGCGACCACCCTTTTTATCAAAATATGCCAGAATACCCCCCAGCTCTGCTGCGGGGTACTTCACTTGAGGCAGTCCGGGATCGTCCTTGGATTGAAGTTTAAATGGTGGAAAAACTAAACAAGGTGTTTGTGACAGGAGGGACCGGCTTTATTGGAACAAAACTGGTGGCCGAACTGGTCCGGAAAGGGCACATCGTTCATGTTTTGAGGCGGCCGACCAGTCATACAGAGGAACTGGAGCATGAGAGAATTCACCTTTTTACAGGTGACCTGATGAATAGCGAATCCATCAGAAAAGCGATGGAGGGGTGCACCCAAGTTTATCATCTGGCTGCCTATGCAAAGAACTGGGCCAAAGATTCGAAAACGTTCTACCAGAGCAACGTCGAAGGACTCTGTCATGTCTGGGAAATGGCGAAGGTCTTGGGCATGGAGCGAGTGGTGTTTACTTCCTCCATTGTGACCTGCGGACCCACAGAGTCTGGGGGGGTGGGGAATGAAGAAAGACAATGTTCCATGCCAAACTGTTTCACGGACTATCAGGCAACTAAGATCATGGGTGAACAACACGCCTGCCGATATGCGGATCAAGGGCTCTCTTTAATCACCGTTATTCCGACACGCGTTTATGGCCCAGGAAAAATGAATGAGGGAAACTCTGTCACGAGGATGATCGATCTCTATGACCGGGGTAAATTTCCTTTTCTCATCAATCACGGAATCAATGTTGGAAACTATGTCTTTGTGGATAATGTCGTCCGGGGACTCCTCCTCGCAATGGAAAAGGGCAAAGTGGGTGAACGTTATATTCTCGGTGGAGAAAACATTCCTCTCAGGCAAATTTTCGAACTGATTGATGAATTAAGCGGAGGAAAACATTTCCAAATCAACATACCCACGTGGTTCGCCATGTTTTACTCCCGACTGGAACAGAAAAAAGCGGAATGGTTTGGCCTCTATCCCCTCATTACGCCTGGCTGGGTAGAAACTTTTCTCCAGGACTGGGCCTATTCAAGTGCAAAAGCTGAGAAGCAACTGGGTTACAAAATCACTCCACTCAGAGAGGGGATACGAACCACCTTGGCATGGCTGCATCAACTCAGGGACAAAGCCGCATGAATCGACTTAAATCTCTCATCTGCCCCGATGGGTTCTTCAGCGGGGAAAATAAGAAATCGACCGTCCTCCTGCTGAGCGCCCCAATTATTCTGACCACCTTTCAGTATTTTGGAATGAAAAATTTTTATCTGAATCATCTTGCGCGGACCTTTGTTCTCCTTGAAAATAGTGAACTGACTTCCGCCCTCTATGCATTCTTCTCTTCTTTCATTCTTCTGGGAGGGATCCCTGCGCTGATTATAAAATTCGTTTTCCATGAGCCTCTATCGGCCTACGGTGTACAAATCGGAGACATCCGATTTGGAATAAAGTCTTTCTTATTTCTCGCTCCAGTGATGATTGCCCTGACCCATCTCTCTTCACGAACGGAGCCCTTTCTGCTCGAATACCCTCTCTACAAAGGCGCAAGCAGTTCTCTGTGGATGTTCTCTTTCTACTCTCTTTCTTACCTGATGTTCTATCTGGGATGGGAATTTTTCTTCCGCGGTTATATGCAGTTTGGATTACAGGGGAAGTTTGGAGGCTGGAATGCCATTCTCGTCCAAACGCTTGCCTCTTGCCTCTTGCATATCGGCAAACCCCCTGCTGAGATTTACGGCTCTATCCTCGGCGGAGTCGTTTGGGGCATGATGGCCTGGGGGGGGCATTCGCTCCTCTTTATTATTTTACTGCATTGGCTCTTGGGTGTTTCTCTTGATGTCTTTATATCCTATTTTTAAAGTGGAGCCCCACGGGCAAAGCCCGTGGCACCTGACTAACGCCCAAGCGGGGCGACATCCCGGCCAAAAGCATTCATCCACGGGCATCCCGCCAGAGGCGGGACTGCTGCCGGGGTAAGACCACTGGATAAGCCCATGACCATCATTCTATCAGAGGTCCCTTCTTAGGAGCTTCCATCGATGAACATCATTCTCTTCTTGAAGGGAGTCGTTGTTGGCTTATCCATGGCAGTTCCTGTGGGTCCAATCGGCATCCTTTGCATACGCCGCACCCTGCTGGAAGGACGTCTCTCCGGCTTCGTTTCTGCTCTGGGTTTGGCTACGGCGGATGTGGTCTTTGGATGTATCGCCGGGTTTGGGCTTACTTTTATTTCGGACTTTTTAATCAGCCAGCAGGTCTGGCTCCGCCTGATCGGCGGCTTATTTCTCTGCACGATCGGCCTCAAAGTCTTATTGACTAAATTTGTGGAGCAAGAAGCACCTTCTCGGGGAAAGGGTCTGCTAGGCGCCTATACCTCCATGTTCTTCCTCACATTGACCTACCCCATGACCATCCTTATCCTTTTGGGGGTCTTCGCAGGGCTGGGAATAGGAAATACCAAAGGTAACTATGTCGCTATTGCCGCATTGGTGTTTGGGGTTTTCATAGGTTCCATTCTATGGTGGGCTATCCTGAGCATCTTCATCGGTTCATTGCGTGATAGATTTAGAACTCAGAATTGGCAATGGGTCAATAAAATTTCCGGAATACTCATTACTGGATTTGGTCTGGCCGTACTATTCAGTCTTATCCTCTGAGGAAAGTAAGGACTTCCTCGCGGAAGCATCTCCAAATCCCTGATAAATGCCTTTAGGAAAAAAAGAAATTGAAGAAAATGGGCGTTAGTGAATTTATCGAGCTGACGAAATTGTTAAGCATTCAATATCTTACCAATATTTTTCCCTTCACCCTATCCCTCTCCCCCAAGGGGAGAGGGGAGGGTGAGGGGGACATTTCATGGTTGTCACGGAAAAAGAGATGCTTACCTTCCTCGCAAATCTCCTTGACAATTGACTGAGAATATATAGAATTTTTTAGGATTTAAACAGGGGAAAAGTGATTTGAAAGCTCTGGTGACAGGAGGAACAGGATTCATTGGAAGCCATCTCGCGGAAACGCTTCTTCAACGAGGAGTCCAGGTCCGCTGCCTCGTGCGAAAAGGGAGCGACTTGAAGTGGCTTAAAGGCCTTCCCATCGAGATGACCTTCGGGGATTGCAGTGATAAGGCTTCTTTGAGGGAGGCTGTGAAAGATATTGATCAAATATTTCATCTCGCAGGCATCACCAAGGCGGTGAAGGAAAAAACCTACTTCGAGGTGAATGCCTTCGGAACAGAGAACTTGATCCACGCCTGTCTTGAGAATAACCCTCGTATCCGAAAGTTCATCTATCTTTCGAGTCAGGCTGCCGCAGGCCCGTGTCGGAATGGTGATAAAAAGAAGGAGTCCGATCGGTGTGAACCCATATCCGCCTATGGGAAGAGTAAACGGAGGGGAGAAGAACTGGCCCTTGCCCATGCCCATAAAATTCCTCTCGTTATTTTACGGCCACCCGGGGTGTATGGGCCAAGGGATAAGGATTTCTATACCTTATTCAAATGGGTCTCCAAAAGGATCAAACCCTACTTTCGTGGGAAAGTCAGTCTCTGTTATGTTCAAGATGTCATCCAAGCCATTCTACTGGCCGCTGAGTCCCGGACAAAAAGCGGCGAAATATTTTTTCTTTCGGATGGGACGGATTATCTGATGGGAGAAATCGGTGATGTCTTTGCCCGGACGATGGGGGTCACCCCCCTTTCCATTCCTATTCCCAAATGGCTCCTATTCGGAATCGCCTCCCTCTCCGAGGTTCTCTCCCTATTCTCTCGGAAGCCTTCGCTCATCAGCAAAGGGATGGCAGAGCAGATGGTTCAGAAAGATTGGACGTGTGACATCACAAAGGCCAAAATCATGCTGGGCTTTCAACCCCAATTCCAGCTCCCACAAGGGGCCCAATTAACCTACCAGTGGTACAAGAATCAAAATTGGTTATAGGAAATCACCAGGCGATCCATGGATCCCATTGAAAAATGTTTAAGGATCAACGAGCAGACCGAGGGGTTGATATAATCGAAAAAACAGGAAAACAATTGGGGCTGAATTGATGGAGACCATCGGGATGACAAGACAGGAACTCCAGATTGAAGAAGTGAAAAATCAACAAGATCTCATGACCTTCGTCCGGTTCCCCTGGGAGATTTATCAGGGGGATCGCTACTGGGTCCCTCCTCTCATCAAAGACCAGCTTCTGAAATTCAGTCCAACTCATCCCTTCCGCTCTCATTCGGAGATGATTCTTTTTCTCGCTTATCGGGGAGGAAAGATAGCAGGAAGAATTGCAGGAATCATCGACCACAACTACGTT
The DNA here is from genome assembly GCA_964353925.1 of uncultured Syntrophaceae bacterium. GTDB lineage: Bacteria > Desulfobacterota > BSN033 > BSN033 > UBA1163 > CAVQFR01. The sequence continues at coordinate 4,841 of CAYGWV010000060.1, forward strand.
GAGTTTCACCAGGAGAAAGTGGGTTTCTTCGGTTTCTTCGAATCCATTCCCGATGCGGAAGTGGCAGGAGCTCTCCTTTCAAGGGTGACCGATTGGCTGAAGGGACATGGAATGGAAAAGATGGCCGGTCCGATAAATCCCTCCACCAACGATGAATGCGGTCTGCTCGTCGAGGGATTCGATGCCCCCCCTTGCCTGATGATGCCTTACAACCCTCGCACTTACCCTTCTTTGCTGGAGGGCTTTGGATTGAGGAAGAGGATGGACCTCTATGCCTTCCTCCTGGAAGAATCCTCTTTCCATCTTGATCGTCTGGACCGTATCACCGAGAGGCTGAAAAAAAGAGAACCTCGACTTCATGTCCGGCCCATCAATCTCCGTCGCTTTGATGAGGAGCTAAAGATTGTCAAGGAAATCTACAACCAGGCCTGGAGTAAAAATTGGGGATTTGTTCCAATGACGGATGAAGAGATTAACCTTGTGGCAAAAGAGCTCAAGCCCCTTGTTGTTTCTGATTTGATCCTCTTTGCCTACTGGGAAAAAGAACCCGTCGGTTTTTCAGTCTCTCTTCCGGATTATAATGAGGTCCTCAAACACCTGAACGGAAAGATCGGGGTTCTGGGCGCGCTCAAGTTCCTTTACTATTCAAAAAAAATTCACAAGATCCGAGTGATGCTCCTGGGTGTCAAACATGCCTTTCAAAAGAAAGGGATAGAGGGACTCCTCTACATTGAGACCTTCAGAAATGGAACTACAAAGGGTTACCACTGTGCCGAATGCTCATGGATTCTTGAAGAAAACATCCTGATGCAACACGGGATCGAAGCCATGGGGGGAAAACGCTATAAAACCTACCGAGTTTATGAAACCCCACTCTAATTGGAAAGTGGAATTCCACTCTCTACGTTCTGAGTACACCCTTCCCTATTCCACCATCGGTGGAGGAGAGGCCCAAAGATCATGCACAGGATGGCCAATGCCATTCCGACCAAAAGATCGATCACATAGTGGTATCTCAGGTAGAGGGTGGAGAGAATGAGAGCGCAGATGACAGGCAAAAAGAGATAGAAGAGGAGCTTTTCGTAGCGATGGGCCAGGTATAAGACGATGAGGACGATCTGGGTGTGGCCGCTGGGCATGCAATCGCACTTATTATGTTCCAAAGCATTCAACGTATCTCTGACAAAATCGGTGATAAAGCTTCCTTCAAGAGGGACGGAGTAGAGATGGGTCATTGCATAACGAGGCCCGACAGCAGGGAAGAGGATATAACCAATAAACGAGACATAGTACCCGAAGGCCAAGACAAAAAACGACCGATCCAAATCCGCCGTGCGACCCTTCAAATAAAGGACGACAGTTAAGACGACCGGGAGGAAATAATAGCTAAGGTAAGCTAAAGATAGGATATCTGTAAGCCACGGGACGATCCATTGCTCCATCCAGAGGGTAGGGTGCACTCCGAAAATGGAAAAATCGATTTGGATCAACCGGGGGTCGACATCCGGTTGGAGATACTGGATCAAATCGCCGAGGGACTCATAGATGACGATGATAAAGAGGATGGGAGAGAAATAATGGAAGAAGGATCCCGCCTTTCCCATCGCTTTCCGGTCCCATGATAGTTTCAGAACAAAGAGAAGACCTAATAGAATAGCGTAACGAAGGAGCAGAGAATGCCAGAGCGGGATCTGGCCATGGAAAACCAGCGTCAAAATGACCAAACCGATCAGGAGAAAAAAGGTCAACCCTTGAGTAGGAGCAATTCTTTTCATGGGTGAGAAGTTTATATATATTATAAAGGAAGAAAAATCAAGGATGACGAGTTTAGAGTTATGGGTTATGAACTATTAAGAGGAGCATATTATAGTTTGCATTACCCCCTGTAGGTCATTGCGAGGAGTGGTAACGAAGCGAAGCTGAAGCAAACTCACAGATTCCTCGCTTCGCTCGGAACAAGCTCCGCAATCTCAAAGCGAGATTGCAACGCCCTTTGGGCTCGCAATGACAACTTTTTTTGATTCCGAATGTAAACTATTTTATGCTCTCGGTAATAAGAGGTAAATGGTAAAGGCTGCGAATAAGAGCCTTTCTTGGAGGAATGGAAATGCGATATTCCAGATATTTGCTGCCGACATTGAAAGAGGTCCCTTCGGAAGCAGAGGTCCCCAGCCACCAACTGATGGTTCGGGCGGGGATGATCCGGAAACTGGCCGCTGGCATCTATTCCTATTTACCTCTCGGCCTTCGATCCATTCGAAAAGTGGAGACCATCATCCGTGAGGAGATGAACCGAGCGGGCGCCGTTGAGGTTCTGCTTCCCTTTGTTCAACCAGCAGAACTGTGGCAGGAGAGCCATCGGTGGGAAGAATATGGAAGCGAGCTGGCAAGGTTGAAGGACCGCCACAACAGAGATTGTTGCCTGGGGCCTACCCATGAGGATGTCATCACGGACATTGCCCGAAAAGAAATTCGATCGTATCGCCAGATGCCGCTCAATCTCTATCAGATCCAAACCAAATTCAGAGATGAAATCCGGCCTCGCTTCGGCGTCATGCGTGCTCGTGAATTTATCATGAAAGATGCCTACAGCTTCGATATCGATCAAAAAGGAGTGGATGAAAGTTACCAAAAAATGATCGAGGCCTATACGCGTATCTTCACCCGATGTGGTTTAAAATTCAGAGCGGTGGAGGCGGAAACCGGTCTGATCGGAGGATCATTCTCTCATGAGTTTATGGTTCTCGCCGAAACAGGAGAGGAAACCATTGTCAGCTGTACGCACTGCTCTTATGCGGCCAATATCGAAAAAGCGGAATTCCGAAGGCCTGATAAAAGGGGGCAAACTCATAATAACGGACCTCAAAAACCCGTCCAGAAGGTATTGACACCCGAGAAGCGGACCGTAGAAGAGGTGACACAGTTTCTCAATGTCTCACCCAAGGATTTGGTGAAAACCCTCATTTTCGAAAGCGATAAGGGATGTGTGGCAGTTCTGGTCCGCGGAGATCATGAAATCAGCGAAAAAAAGTTGAAAGCCGTATGGGGTTCAGAAAAAACTCAATTAGCCGGTGAAGAGAAGGTCGCAGAGATCACCCGTGCCCCCAAAGGTTTCGCTGGCCCCCTCGGTCTCTCCGTCCCTATTCTCGCCGATCTGGACGTTCAGGAGATGATCAACTTCGTCGCTGGAGCGAATGAGAAGGATGCCCACCTCACTCATGTGAATATGGACCGGGATTTTCAGGTGTCTCAATTTGTGGACATCCGAAAATTCGCTCCTGGAGACCGGTGTCCTCTTTGCGGGGAGGAGACCAGGACGGACAAGGGAATTGAGGTCGGTCATACCTTTAAGCTGGGAACGAAATACAGTAAGGTCATGGGAGCCACTTTTTTGGATGATCAGGGGAAGGAAAAGGAGATGGTCATGGGGTGCTATGGGATTGGTGTGGGAAGGACGGTGGCAGCTGCCATCGAACAGTCCTATGATCAAAATGGAATCATCTTCCCCATGCCCATCGCCCCCTTCCAGGTCCTCATCCTCCCGATCAATATCAACATGGACTCCCTGAGGGAGACCGCTGAGCAATTCTATCAAACCCTTTCTGAGAATGGCATAGAAGTCTTATTCGACGATCGCGAAGAAACCCCGGGAGTAAAGTTCAAAGATGCGGACCTCATCGGGATTCCACTGAGAGTGACGTTGGGAGAAAAGAATTTAAACAAAGGCTTGGTGGAAATCAAAAAGAGGAGGACTGGCGAGGTCTTCCTGGTAAAGAAAGAGGAAGTCCTATCGAAGATCAAAGAGATCATTGATCACGAGATGGGAAACCTTAACGTTGCGTAAAGCTCGAGAACAGACTCGGCGGGGCCACTGAGAAAGTCTTGTAGCGGAACCTTCTGAATGCGAAGCACCATGGTCCAGCGACCTTAGCGGATTTCATACTCGTGAAGTCCTTCGTAACCCATTCCACTCCGATAGACCCGCTTGACAAGACTTTGGAAGTGGTTCCGGCGAGTCTGATGAATGCCATTGTCAAGGAAACTGAATGGAATTGACTCCCCGGGAAGAAATTCAAACGAGGGTCGAACGTCTTCAGTCCTGTCTAAAAAGAGAGAAGGTTGACTCTTGCCTGATCCTTCAAAATGTCGACCTCTTTTACTTCTCCGGAACCATCCAACGGTCTACCCTTTATATCCCCAGTGAAGGGGACTCCCTTTTCATGGTCCAAAAAGACTTTGACCGGGCCAGAAAAGAGTCCCCCCTAAAGAACATCATTCCAATTGAACGGCCCAAGGCCATATCGTCCATTCTCAAAAAAGAAGGAGAGTTGAAGCGCATCGGTCTCGAGTACGATGTCCTCCCGGTGAACCAACTCAAACAACTGGAGAAGATGTTCCCTCATTCGGAGTTTGTGGACATCTCAAAAATAATTAAACAGGTGAGGATGGTTAAATCCCCGTACGAAATTGACCAATTGAGATGTTCCGCAAAAATTCTTGATGAAGTATTCGAATATGCGAAGAGAGTCCTCAAGCCCGGGATGACCGAAATTGAGGCGGAATCTCATTTGATTGAATTGGGAAGGCTTCGAGGACATCAAGGACTGACCCGGATGAGGGCCTGGAACCAGGATATGGTCAATGCCTGTGTGCTATCAGGGAACTCAGGGAGTGTGCTCACTCATCTGGATGTCTCGGTCATCGGTCCTGGAATTTCCCCTGCCTTTCCCCAGGGGTCGAGCTTTAATCCGATTGGAAGAGATGTACCCATCCAAATTGATTTCAGCATCGCCTATAATGGTTACATTACAGATGGGGCAAGGACCTATGTGGTTGGAACCCTTCCCCGGAAACTTGAAGATGCTTATGGAGTGGCCTTAGAGATTCGGGATGAAATGGAAAAAACGGCAAAACCCGGAGTTCCTTGTTCTCAGCTTTACCATCTCTCTTCACAAATTGTCAAAAAGAGAGGATTGGAAGATTACTTCATTGGAACAAGAAAGAACCAAGCTCCTTTCGTGGGACATGGAATCGGTTTAGAAATCGATGAACTCCCCCTTCTCGCCAAGGGGTTTTCTCAACCTTTAGAGATTGGAATGGTCTTTGCCTTTGAACCGAAGTTTATCTTTCCGGAGATCGGCGCCGTGGCCCTGGAAGATGATTATGCGGTGAACGCGGATGGAGTGGAAAAGCTCACTTATGCGGAAGACAATATCATGGTCATTGGCGAAACTTAATCTCCCTCTCTTACATTGCACGTATTACTTCAGCTTTTTGAAGAAATTGGTATTCCACTTCCCCCTGAGTGTCAAACTCCAATCACCAAATCCCAAATTCCAAATAATATCCAATCGCCAAACTTCCCTAACTAAAACATCATAATTTTCTGAAAATTCGGCCATTGAGAATTTGGTCATTGTTTGGTTATGGGTACTTGGAATTTGGTGCTTCCTGACTCCCCAAGTTGTAATTTCAAAAAGTCAAATCGATTCAATTCCCCCGCGTTCTAAAGGAGCCCCAAATCTCTCGTGTATCGTCCGATTAAACCTTGGCCGATAGATCAATTCAAATGTCTCTTCTTTTCCAGGGAACAGGCTGCACGCTGCCCGTTTCACATTCTCCACAATCTCCTGCGCCTCTTGGAGAAACAGGTCATCCTGTTGGATTGACAAGATAGAAAAATCAACCAGGAATCGTAGGTAGCGGATCTTCCGGTTCTCTTCTCTGGCTTCCCTTTCCTCTATCCCCATCTCCATGTAAAATTTACCCTCTCCTTTTTTTATATCAAACAGCTATCATTCTGTAAAGGTTGGCCGCCAAAAATCAATGAAATTTTCCGTGGGATGGCATAAATTATTCATTGACAGCACCTTTAGAACATTTATATGATAGGGTACAAAAGTTGAGGAATATCGACTGATGGCTGGCGATCCCAAAGACAAGATCATCTTCGCCCTTGATGTTGACCACTTCACAGAAGCCCAACGTTGGGTCAAACTCTTAAAAGACCATGTGGGGATATTTAAGGTAGGGAAGCAACTGTTCACTCATGCCGGACCAAAGGTTATTGATATGATCCGCCAGAAGGGCCAAAAGGTCTTTCTCGACCTTAAGTACCACGATATTCCCAATACGGTGGCCAAGGCAGGCGAAGAAGCGACGAAGCTGAATGTGGCCATGTTCAACCTCCACGCGCTGGGGGGTTTTGAAATGATGAAAAAGACCGTGGAAGCCTCCAGGGCAACAGCTAAAAGCCTTGGGATTCCAAGACCTCTGATTCTGGCCGTCACCATCCTTACGAGCATGGATGAAGGCGCTTTGAAAGAAGTGGGGGTTCAAGGTTCGATCTTGGAAGAAGTAAGCCGTCTTGCTTCCCTTGCTTCTAAGGCGGGAATAGATGGGGTCATCGCTTCCCCGCAAGAGATCGGGACGATTCGGGAGCGATGCGGAGAAAAATTTCTCATCGTCACGCCAGGCATCCGCGCTCCATCCGACAAGAAAGATGACCAAAAGAGAACCCTCACCCCGAAAGAGGCAATCTCCGCAGGGGCAAACTATCTTGTCATTGGTCGACCCATCAAAGAGGCGAAAGACCCCCTCGAAGCCCTTCAAAAAATCATCGAGGATATCTCATGATATGTCCCCTCACCCCATCCCTCTCCCCGATGAGACTGTGTCGTAAAAGGGGAAAAGTGAAAAATGTCATGCCGAACTTGTTTCAGCTTCTAAAAGAATCAAACACTTACGAGACCCTGAAATGAATTCAGGGTGACAAAACAGTCATTGCGACACACTCTCGATGGGGAGGGGGGAAGGTGAGGGGACATGGCTCAGATCATTTACGGAATTCATCCTGTCCAAGAGGCATTAAAGTCGTCTCATCTCCAGATTGAAAAGATTTTGATCGGCACTCAAACCCTTCATCCACCCCTCCAATCAATCCTCGATTTAGCCAACAAAAGGAAAATCCCTGTGACGTTCACCACCAGGGAATCCCTCGAGCGAATGACAAAGGGTGGCGTTCATCAGAATGTGGCGGGTCTTGTTAAAGAAACTCCCTACGCGGATCTTGGTGAAATTCTCTCCCTTTGGAAAAAAGAAGGGACCAAAGCACTTTTTCTCATCCTCGATGGGATCCAGGATCCACAAAATTTTGGATCCCTTATTCGGACTGCTCTGGGATGTGGAGTCCATGGGATCATCATTCCGAAGGATCGGTCTGTCGGAATCACTTCGGTGGCGATCAAGGCCTCTGCAGGAGCGGCTGCCCATTTGCCCATTGCCAAGGTCGTCAATATTGCTGCCACAATCGATCTCTTTAAAAAAGAAGGAATTTGGGTCTACGGCGCCTCAGGGGAAGCCAAGGATTTGATTTACCAACTCGATCTCAACATCGATCTGGCCATTGTGATCGGTGGAGAAGGAAAAGGAATGAGACCGCTTGTGAAAAAAAAGTGTGATAGACTCTTCTCTATCCCCATGAAAGGCCCTCTCTCCTCTTTTAATGCTTCGGTATCCGGGGGAATGATCCTTTACGAAGTCATGCGGCAACGTTCTCTTCATAAT
>CAYGWV010000061.1:0-4522 GCA_964353925.1 uncultured Syntrophaceae bacterium
CCCAATTTTGATAATTTTATGGATCTGGCTTTCTCCCTCGAAGATTTGTTTAGAAAAAAGGTGGAGTTAATTACGAATGGCAATCTAAGCCCCTATATGCAGCCCTATGTTGAGAAAGAGGTCAGATGGTATGAAACATAATCAGGTTTTTCTTAGACATATTTTTGATGAAATAATTTTCTTGATAAAGGAGACTGAAGGCATAAAATTCGAAGAATTTATCAAAAATGAAATCTTAAAGAGAGCTTGCTCAAGAAGCCTTGAAATCATTGGCGAAGCGGTAAAAAATCTTTCTCCCGATTTCAAGAAACGATATAAAGAGGTTGAGTGGAAAAAGATCGCCGGATTAAGGGATAAAATGATTCACGGTTATTTCGGTGTAAACTGGGATATTGTTTGGGATGTGATAAGAAACCAAATACCGAAACTTAAAGAGCAGGTTGGAAATATATTAGATAAAGTTGAGAGTCAGAAGACATGAAATAATGGAAGCCGTCTCAACCATTTTGCCCCAAAAAGGGGACATATGACTTCTTGGAAAAACTGACAAATCCCTTGGTTTCGAAAATCGCTCAACTTTTTCTTTTTTAATTCTCCCCTACGTTTTCAAACTTTCTCGAGATGTTAAAATTTGTTGGTCGCTGTTTGGCGGGCTTATAATTATAATAGATGTTCAAGTCCTTTTTTCAGGAATTTTTGATATGCCTTTTGAAGAAACCCCCTCCACTTCATGTCTGAAGTTATAGGCATTCCCCGAAAAGTCCTTCAGGACCTCTTCCATCTTTTTGAGAAAAATTTCGACTTGGTTATCTGCAATGTGGGCCGTAAGAAACTTAATGCTGACCTTTGCCATGGTGCGAACCCCTCCCTAATTAAATTTACAACGATGCAGCAAATAATATGCCATTCATCTTGAAACCCTTAACCAATCTAAATCACTTAGTTTAATAAGATGGTACGGTGCCGTTTCAAAGAAAATGGCTTTTGATATAGGCCGTTGTGGAACTTATCCTTACAAAATTGATCAATAGAAGTTGAAAGGAGGTTGTCTCTCCGGAGAAATTTAGCCTTCCTCCTCCAAAAAGACGCTAGTGTAGTGTTTCAGTAATATATTTACATACCCCGTTCGCCCTGAGCCTGTCGAAGGGTGAACTATATCGAGGGGTTCCGTTCATGGTTCGACATGCTCACCATGAACGGATTGTAAAGTGATTATTGAGACACTACGCTAGACGTAGGGCATCGTGCTCAGTGGCAAGTCAACGTTTCTTCGCGGTCAAACCTTTTACCTTCCAAAACAGATTTGAAAGATCGCAGAGCTTTCTTCCCCAGAAAGGGGTTGACGATTTTCTGGCCTCAGGATGGATAAAGCAGAAATGGCGGCATTTAATCTTCTGCAATACCCCCTCAAATCCCTTTTCATCTCTCTCCTCATCGAAATAATCCGGAATCCAATATCCTAAAGAAGAAAAAGCACTCTTGTCTCCGGAATGGTAACGGTAAAAATCCATAAAATGATTCAGCGAGGTTTTGACGCCAAATTCCTCGGGATCAAGATGCCAGGGTGATCCCGGTTCCATCTCGATCGTAAAAGTGCGAATTCCTCTCACATTGGAATACCGTTTTCGGATCATGTCTTGCATTTGAATCGTCTGCTCAACATCGGTCTCTTTCTCAAAGGGCACCCCTAGGGTGAAGAAAAGGTCACAGAGGACCCCGTTGGCCTTTAATCGATCAAGAGTTTCCAAGAGAGCTTGGTTAGTATAAGAGTACCCCTTATGAATCTTCCTCATTTGCTCCGATCCGACTTCAGGGGAGAGGGCAATCAGGGATTTGGGTCCGGGAAACGTCTCTTTAAAAGACTTGATAAAATCGCTTGTGGGGAGCCCAAAGGACTCGAAGAAGCATTCCATCTTAATTTTCTCCTCCCGGATGCGAGAGAAGAGATCGAGGAAATACCGAGGCTTCTGGGGGTAAGGATCGAAGCAAATATGGAAGGTCTCATACCCGTAAGAAATCGCCTCTCGAATGGATTGGAGAACACGCTCCACCCCTCTAAACGTCACCTCATTTCTACCCGTGATGTTTTCCAGAGAGGAACGACCGCCGCCACACCAGGTGCATTGAACAGGACATCCTCTCCCCACCGTGAGATGATGGATGGGCGATTTGAGAGAATACATCCAGAAATTCTTCTCCTTGGAAACTCCCTTGACATAGAAAGGCTGACCGATATAGCGGATGTAGGTGGGATGATTTTTCAACAGCGGGAAGTTGGTGAAGGAGAGGTCATTCAGGTCTTTCTCCGAGGCGACGTAGGAGAGGGAATTGATAAGAATTCTCCCCTTCCTTCTCCAGGTGAGGTTGGGAACGGAGAAAAGATCATCCTTCCCTCGCAGGAGCGCGTTCGCCAGTTCTAAAATGGGAACCTCTGCTTCACCGCGAATGATCCCATCGACCCCGTCAAAATTCCTCATGATCTCTTCATGGAAGAAACTGGCGGTGAACCCTCCTAAAAGAATGTAGGTTTGAGGAAAGGCGGCTTTGATCTTCTTGACATTCTCCATCACATCGAAACTCTGATGGTGCCAGTGGAGGTCTATCGCAACGATCCGGGGGGCCTTCTCCCGGAGATATTCGATGATGGAGAAATTGTGATCTTCAATCCACTCTAATCCCAAGTGTACGACCTGGGTAGAAACGCCATGACGCTGGAGAAGGTCGGCCAGTCCAAGGAGCCCCATCGGCAGGAAGTTGATCCAGATGAAATGACTGATCGGCCGGTAATAATTGGTCAGTTTGGGAACATGGAGAAAAACAAAATCAACGCTACTCATGAGGGAATTGTAAGATGCTCACACGTCATATTTCAACCGAAGCTCAAAAAAATTGTAAGGCGTATAGCTCAGAAGAGGTCGAATCATCAGATAGTCGTTTCGTTGCATCGTCCCGTAGTCGTTCGTCTCGCAGTCTTTTAGTCGAATAGGACGGTGGGGCTATACGACCACTGGATGATGGGACTTTCAAGTCTTAAACGCTATGCCCTACCCTCTAGGCTCTGTGCATCTTTTTGAGGATGATCCTGGCTCCGATGAAACCCGAAAGACTTGCGCCCACAATGCCGTGAGAGGGTCGGGTATAATGGCCGACTTGAAAAAGGCCCGGGATAGGAGTTTGATGGGGAGGTCTTAAATTCCCAACCTGCTGCGGTGTGGCAGCCAAGCCGTACATCGCACCCATTTCATTTCCAGTATATCGCTCCAATGTCAATGGCGTGGCGGCTTCATAAAAGAGGAGATGGCTTCTCAGACCGGGGATGAGCTTTGATTCCAATTGGTGGAGGATTCTCTGGGAAAAATCTTCTTTGATATGGCGATACTTTTCAAGATCCCCTCCTCCCCACTTCCCTTGGTAATGATAAGGGACATTGATCAGAACACTCAAAATGTGTTGTCCGGGAGGAGCCAGCGAAGGATCCAGCATCGTGGGGATGGATACCATCAGGGTCGGGCTCTGGGGAATCTCACCCTTTCTCAATATCCGATCCTCTTCCTCTAAATCGGATAGAAAACGGAGATAGGTGAAATAGGGAAGGCCCATTTCCCTGAGGTCCAAATCGGTGGCGAGGTAGAGGACGAAACAGGAAAGTGAATATTCGAGGCGGCTCCATTTTTTCGCAAAAAGTTTTCTTAATTCAACGGGAAGCATCTTGACCGAAAGATTCGGATTGATATTGGAGATGACCAACGGAGCCTGAAATCTTTCTCCACCCTTTGTCAGCACCCCTTCCACTCTGCCATTTCTTGTCAGAATTTGATCCGCCTCTGTTCGAAGACGAATCTCCCCGCCGGAACGGAGAAAAGCGTTGGCCATGGCCTCTGAAATTTTTCCCATTCCACCCTTTGGATAAAAGACGCCTTCGATCAAGGCCTTATTGATCATGACAGCGAGAAAGAGAAAAGAAAGCCTCGAAGGAGGCTCGGTGACCGGAAGGGAATGGAGAGCCATCTTGATCTCCTCTCCCTTGAAAAGATGGTCCAGAATCGTTTGGTGACTGGATCGATGGAACCGAACCAGATTTCGGAAATAGAAGGGGAAGAAGATCTTCTGGATCGTCGTTATCTCTGAGTATGATTTTATTTCCTCCCCAATTCGTTTGACCATAGAAAGATAGGTCTTCAACCCTTTCTCCTCCTTGGGGAAGAGGTCAAAGAGTGCCTCGGCATAGGAATGAAACCCACCCGGGCGGAGAGAAATCTCAAATCCAGGATAGATGTTTCGGACGTGGTGGATAGGAATAAACTCAATCTCCTTATGTGCACCGATCTCATTAAGGATTTGATAAAATTCTCCACCCTCGTGACATGCTCCGACAAAGGCACCGGTCGCATCAAAGATGCACCCATGCCTTTTGAAGGAAACAACATAACCTCCCACCTGGTCCTCTTTTTCGAGAAGAAGGGTCTTGAATCCCTTCTTTGCCAAGAGAGCGGCTGCCGTTAATCCTCCCATCCCGGCTCCA
>CAYGWV010000062.1:0-7167 GCA_964353925.1 uncultured Syntrophaceae bacterium
GGGAGGAGGATGGCATTTTCCATCATCCCCTGCGGAAGGGACCGGTGAGTCGCTGTGTCGAACCGGCGGATGGATACGATGCGGTCTCCATCAAATTCCAATCGAAGGGGTTCTTCATAAAAGGGCGTATGGATATCGATGATGGCCCCCCGGACGCTAAAATCTCCTCTCTCCTCGACAATCTTTGTTGAGGTATATCCTCCTCCTTGGAGGAGATGGATCAACTGGTCGCGATCGGCCTCTTCTCCCACAGAGAGAGAAAAAACAGATTCTTTTAAATCGCTCGGAGCCAGAACCTTCTGCATCAGAGCTTTGACGGAAGAGACGATCATCCCCTCCTCGCCTTTTAGAAGGGAATAAAGAGCTCTCACCCGTTCTCTGATGATTTCAGGATGAGGGGAAATTTCATCATAAGGAAGGGTTTCCCATTGAGGGAAGGGAAAGAAAGGAACTTCCGATCCCTTCATAAAAAATCGGAGATCTTCGAGAAGCGTCTCAACATCCCTTAGATGCGGGACGACCACCAGCAAGGGCCCCCTCACCTTTTCTCTCCAATGAGACAAAAAGTAGGCCTTGGAAGAACCTGCGAGACGGGTCAATCCAATAGGTTTCCGGTTCCTCCATGGTTCAGAGTCGAACCACGAATCCATGGAAGAAACATTTCCTCTTGCGCAATCATCCATATTTATTTATTTTCCATTTAAAGTACCCGAGGTGTCAAGATGAGAGAAGCAATGTGATTCAGACAGTATGACTATAGACCTCAGATATCAGACCGAATATTTCATATCTGAAGGCGTTAGTCTTGAGGTGTAAGGTGTAACCCCTAATGGCTTACGACTTGCGCTCTCACAAGACAAGAAAGTCTTGCGTCTGGCGTCTGAAGTCCGGTGTCTGATTTGGAGAAGCAACGCAATAGGGGTTGCGAAAATGCGGAACAGGAGTATACTAATAAAGTGGATGGACACTCAATCTAAATATTTCAGATTGCGCCGGGAAGATATCGCCTATCTCAAATTCATTATCGAATCCTATGAGGGAATGGCCGTTGTAAGGACGAAAGATCCCTATGAAGCGATTGTGGAGTTGATGGTCGCTCCGGGATGGGAAAGAGACTTAGAGGAGGCATTGGAAGGACTCCGAAAGGAAATCACAATTGAACCAATATCCTAAATCCGAAGCACGAATTTCGAAACAAGCACGAATGTCCAAAACATAAAATTCAAAACGTTTTTGTTCAAGAAATTTAGGATTTTGAATTTAGGATTTGTTTCGGATTGGTCCGAGACGGACGCTTCGCCCGATATTCGGATTTCGGATTTTTAATGGTCACCTCAAATCAGGGGAATAGGATGATAGAACATATTCCATTTGAAAAGATTCTGAAAGAGGCTCTCAAGGAGGGAGGGGAGTTTGCCGATCTCTTTTTTGAGCAGACCCATTCCGTGGTCATCATTTGTGAAGAGGATCGGATCGAGAAAGTCATTTCGGGTTTGGATAGGGGGGTGGGAATTCGAATCCTCTTCGGCAAAAAGACGTTTTATGGTTTTACGACAGACCTCTCAAAGGAATCCCTCTTGAATCTAGCCAGAAGGATCAGCCGATCTGCGAAAGAAGATGGGGGAGGGAAGACGATAGTTCTTCCCCAAGCAAAACGACCGGCACTTTCGTCTCTTCCGATTTCCAAATCTCCTTATCCGATTCAGAGGCATCCCGAGAAACTCTCAATGGAAGAAAGGGTTTCCGTGGTGAAACGAGCCAACGAAGCGGCCCGGGGATTCGACCCCCATGTTCAACAGGTTAAGGTCCTCTATCGGGATGTGAATCAGAAGATTTCCATTTCGAATTCAGAGGGGCTCTTCGTAGAGGGGGAGAGAGTGGGAACGGTATTCTCTGTTCAGGTCGTTTCTGCAAAAGGGGATGTTGTTCAAACCGGATATGAACCAGCGGGAGGAACAGTGGGCTTTGAACTCTTTGACCTTCATCCTCCGGAAGAAGTGGCACAGGTGGCCGCCCGGAGATCTCTCCTGATGCTCTCCGCCAGAAAGGCCCCGATGGGGAAAATGGCGGTGATCTTATCGAGCGATGCTGGGGGAACGATGATCCATGAAGCGATCGGCCATGGATTGGAGGCAGATCTTGCCCAGCAAGGGCTCTCTGTCTATTCCAAAAAAGTCGGAGAAACCGTGGCTTCTTCTTTAATCACCGTTGTGGATGATCCCACCCTTCCTCAGCGAAGAGGGTCCTATTCCTTCGATGATGAGGGAGTGGCTTCTCGAAGAACCATCCTGGTGGAAAGAGGAGTTTTGAAAGGATATCTTTATGACCGGCTCACTGCGTTGGAAGACGGGGTGGAATCAAGCGGTAATGGAAGAAGAGAGTCCTACCAAGATAGACCCATTCCCAGGATGAGCAACACGATGATCCTTCCTGGAAAAATGAAGCCTGAAGAGATTGTTCATTCCGTAGAGAAGGGATTCTTTGTGAAGAAGATGGGCGGCGGACAGGTCAATACGGTCAATGGGGATTTTATTTTTGAGGTCAATGAGGGATATTTGATAGAAAAAGGAAGTATCGGAGAGCCGGTCCGCGGAGCGATTCTCATTGGCAATGGACCTCGTGTGCTGAAAGACATTGATATGGTTGGAAGCGATCTCGGGTTTGGGATCGGAACCTGCGGAAAAGACGGCCAGGGCGTTCCGGTCTCCGATGCCCAGCCCACTCTGAGAATTCCGGAATTGGTGGTAGGAGGACAAGAGGAAACTCCCTGATTAAGGAGAGGGGGAGATAGGAAAGAAGAGATAGAGCGACACGGGGACAGAGAGATTGGGCGAAAACGATAGTCAAGGAGAATTCGGATTGCGCAATTTCTCAATTTCGGAATTAACAATTCGGAGTGGGGAATTCAAAACTCCAAAATCCGCATTCCGAAATCTGAAATTAGCTTAACGCTATGCTTCTCCTGGAGCGGGTTCGGGCAGTTTTTCCAGTTTGACCTTTGAAATTCTCTGTCCCACCATTTCTACAATTCTCATCCGCTTCCCTTCAATTTCTACCATATCACCAGCTTGGGGAATTTTTTGGAGAACCGTCATCAAGAAACCGCCCAGGGTCTCATATTCAGGAGACTCCGGAAGGGGAACATGATAGTCTTCTTTTAAATCCTTTAAACTGATCGATGCATCGATCAGCATTGTTCCATCCGAGAGTTGAATCACAGGACTTTCGATATCATGTTCGTCTCTGATCTCTCCGATAATTTCTTCCACCAAGTCCTCCATGGTGACCAGTCCGGCGACCCCGCCATACTCATCCACCACCAAGGCCATATGAATTCTTTTCCTCTGCATCTCCCTTAAAAGGAGACTGATTTTCATCGTCTCGGGTATAAAATAAGGAGGCTTGACGATCTTTCGGATATCGACCTGTCCTGTTTTCGCAAACATCGTGAGGAAATCTTTCGCATAAAGGATTCCCCTGATGTCATTCAGCTCTCTTCCAAAGACCGGATATCGGGAGAATTGTTCCTCTTCAATGATCGAAAGGATCTCCCGGGGTGACCGATCGATCTGGATCGCCACCATCTGCGTGTCGGGAACCATCACTTCTTTGACCGACATGTCGGTAAATTCAAAAACGCTCTGGAGGATCTTTTCCTCTGCCGGCTCAAAGACCCCGTGCTTTCCTCCTTCTTTTATTAAGAGTTTCACCTCTTCCTCGGTAATATAGGCTCTTTCGGTAAAGGGTTTCCCGCCGAAGGGTCTGAGCACGAGGGAGGTGCTGAAGGTGAGCACCTTGACAAAGATGGAATTGATCTTTGCAAAGGCCTCAATACTCCTTGCCGTCCAGAGGGCAACCGTTTCAGGGTGCCCCAAGGCAATGGATTTGGGGACGAGCTCTCCGAAGATGACCGAAAAATAGGTGATGATGACCACAACGATCCCGATGGAAAGGGGTTCGGCAGCCAGGGAAATGGTTTTGATGGGGACCGCCTGAAGGGCAGGTTTGATGGCCTTGACGGCCGCCGCGCCACCGACTGCAGAGGCGAGGACGCCCACACCTGTAATTCCAATCTGGATGGTAGCCAGAAACCGATCAGGTTCCTCTTTCAGCTTTAGAAATGTCTTCGCACTTTTATTTCCCCTTTCGGCCAGCTGCTTGAGGTTGCTTTTTCTGGCAGTGACGACTGCAATCTCTGTCCCGGCCAGATAACCATTTAATAGAATGAGAATAGCAATGAGAATGGCTTCAAAAAAAAGTTCTTGCATGTTGAACACCTCCCGTTACCCCCAAAATCTCCCCTTCCCTTGCGGGAGGGAAGGTGTGAAAAAAAAGCTCCCAAGTGTGGAGGGCAGGCATGGATGTCGGGCCGAACCGGGAAGCGAAGGCCCGATGGGCCGAGAGCTTCTAAAGTTTTACACCTGCCTGCACGAAGTCCCGCCTTGCGGGACGAAGGTGGCTATGGCGCGTCGGCGACCTTTCCCTCCCCCGCCAAGAGACTGTGTCGCAATCCGCCGATCGCCCTTCGACATGCTCATGACGAACGGCTAAGTAATTGATTTCTAATGTGCCATGGTCCGTTCGTGGTGAGCCTGTCGAACCATGAACGGACTTACGACACAGCCTCCAAGGGGGAGGAAGATTATTTTTTTCGATCATGGGGATGCCAGCATTATGGAAAGTTAGGTACAGAAGAAATTCTCTAAAACTTGATTCGTTTGATTCTTTCAATCGCCTCTTTGCATCTTTTCTCATCTACCGTAAGAGCCATTCGGAAGTAGCCTTCTCCTTCCTCTCCAAAACCATTTCCAGGAGTAGCGACGATTCCTCCTTGCTCAAGCAAGAGTGCGGCGAATTGGGCGGAGGTATAACCCCTTGGAACCCGAATCCAGAGATAGAAGGTTGCCTTGGGTGGATCCACTTCTAACCCGATCTCCCGTAGTCCCCGGATCATCACATCCCTTCGTCTCTCATAGATGTCAATAATCTCAGGGAGTGGAGTGTCAAAATGGTGGAAAGCTGCCATCCCAGCTTCCTGGATGGCCTGGAAAACACCGGAGTCGATATTGGTCTTTACTCTTCCCAGAACAGAGATGATCTCAGAGCATCCCACAGCAAACCCAATTCTCCACCCCGTCATATTAAAGGTTTTGGAGAGGCTATGAAATTCGATCCCGATCTCTTTGGCACCTTCGATCTCAAAAAAACTGGGGGGGCGATAACCGCCAAAAGCCACCTCAGAATAAGCCGCATCATGGCAAACAATGATCTGATGGCGCTGAGCAAAGGCGACCACCTCTTCAAAGAAAGGTTTCTCAGCGATGGCAGAGGTGGGGTTATTGGGGTAGTTGATGAAAAGGAGTTTTGCTTTCTGTGCGATCGATTCGGGAATTTCTGAAAGGGTGGGCAGAAAGCCGTTCTCTTTACGAAGGGGCAAAAAATAAGGGATTCCTCCAGCGAAAAGGGTTGAAACACGGTAGACAGGGTATCCCGGGCTTGGGACCAATACATAATCTCCCGGATTGACAAAGGCAAGAGGAATATGAGCGATGCCTTCCTTTGAACCAATCAGGGCAAGGACCTCTGCCTGAGGGTTGAATTTGACACCAAATCTTTTCTCAAACCATTGAGCCACCGCTGTCCTAAACTCGATCATCCCCTCATAGGATGGATACCTATGGTTCTTAGGATCGTCCGAAGACTTTTTTAATTGTTCAATAATCGGTTTGGGAGTGGGGAGGTCCGGGTCCCCAATCCCCAGATCAATGAGATCTATTCCCTTCTTCCTCATCTCCTCTTTCTTCTTATCTATCTCTGCAAAAAGATAAGGAGGAATTTGATCAATTCTTTTCGCCGTCTCGATCTGCATCCGTCGTTTCCTTCCCACCTGTGCTTGCTGCCTGCGGGAGGCAGGCCAGACAGGTCTTTTTTTAAATTTCTTTTTATCTTAAGGGCTTTCCACTCTAAATTCAAGATAAAAGATGCTTTATCCAAGGGTATCTTTTATCTATTCCTTCCGCTCAGGAAAGGGATTTCTATATTGACATCCTAAGCCCTTCCTATCATAATTATGGAGCTTTGGGGAACTTTTCATATGAAAAAGAGGATATTTTTGAAGTGGCTGATCTGGGTGCCCATCACCGTCTCCCTGCTTTTTGGATGTGGTGGAAAAGGGAAGGATCTCAAAAAAATTGAGGGAGATCCTGAACCCCTTTATAAACAAGGATTGGCTCGATTCAATAAAAGAGATTATCCCGAGGCCCTCAAGAAATTCGAGGAGTTGAAGTCGAGTTTTCCGGATAGCCCTCCGTATACCGTCTGGGCAGAGCTGAAGGTCGGCGATTGTCATTTCTTGAAAAAGGAATATGTAGAAGCGATTGCGGCTTATGAAGAGTTTAAGAAGATCCATCCCAGCCATGAAGAGATCCCTTATGTTCAGTTTCAAATCGGGATCTCCTATTTCAATCAGATGCTCACCCCGGATCGGGATCAGACGCCCACGAAGAAGGCCCTTTCCAGCTTTGAATATCTCATCGCCGGTTATCCCCCCAGTCTCTTTACCGAGAAAGCAAGGGGAAAAGTTGCCGTTTGCAAAAACCGATTGGCTGACCATGAATTCTACATTGCGAATTTCTATTATAAGCAGGGGAGATTTGAAGCGGCTGCTTCGCGCTTTGAGGGGTTGTTAGAGAAATTTCCTAAAGTCCCTGGAGAGGATAAAACTCTCTACCTCTTAGGAAAGAGTTATATTGAAATCGATCAATGGGGAAAAGCCGAACTAGCCTTCTACAAAATTGTCACCGAATACCCCAAGAGCCCTCACACTGAAGAAGCCAAGGGGATTCTTGATAAAGGCCTGGCGAAAATGGAGGTCTCTCATCGTAAAACCAAAGCGGCCAAAAAGAAAGACGAGGGCGCTGCGATAGAGCCCGGTAAGATTGCCTTCATCAAATTCGAAGAAGAAGGAAAACAGCCTGTTTCTCTAAAGGAGGAGAAAAGGATTGATTTGAGGAAGGAAGGCGAAAGATCGACTTCCCCCGCCGTCACGGGCGAGCCCGTCAAGGCAATCCCTCCTAAAAAAGAGGAAGTCAAGAAACCAGTTTCACCGCCGGCCATTGATTCCATTCAGGAGGATCGAGCCCATGCCATTCCTCCCTCTGTAGAAAC
>CAYGWV010000063.1:0-12421 GCA_964353925.1 uncultured Syntrophaceae bacterium
GAAAGTGAGGGGAAACATAAAGAATTAACAGACTTCTTACCCGAGATGGTTTACGAAACTGATGGATCTGGAAATATAATATTTGCTAATCGTCTTGGATTTGAGACTTTTGGTTATACCCAAGAGGATTTTAATAAGGGATTGAATATCTTCCAAATGGTGATTCCTGAGGACCGAGAAAGGGTAAAGCAAAATTTGCTAAAATTACTCCAAGGTGAAAAATTTATTGGTAACGAATACACCGCCATGAGAAAAGATGGCAGTACATTCCCTATATTCGCCTCTGTTAATCTCATTGCACAAAATAACAAACCTATTGGCGTGAGAGGAGTTGTGATCGATATTACCGACCGCAAACGGGCAGAGGAAGAAATTAAGCATACCCTCTCCTTGTTAAATGCGGCGCTGGAATCGACTGCTGACGGGTTTCTTGTGGTGGACAGAGAGGGAAAAATAGAGAGCTTTAATCGGAAGTTTGTCCAGATGTGGCGCATCCCCGAGCCCATTATCGCCTCGAAGGATGACAACCAAGCATTGGCGTTTGTCTTGGACCAGTTAAAGGACCCAAAAGGTTTTCTTGCCAAGGTAAGGGAATTATATAATCAACCAGCAGCTGAGAGCTTCGATCTTCTCGAATTCAAAGATGGGAGATTCTTCGAGCGCTATTCTCTGCCACAATGGATAGGCGAACAATGTGTTGGGAGGGTATGGAGCTTTCGAGATGTGACCGAGCGCAAAAAGGCAGACGAGTCACTGCGTACGGAAAAGCAGAGATTTCAAACTGTATCAGACCAAGCTCCTTACGGGCTGATGACGATCGATAAAGACGGTATTTTTAAATACGTCAACCCAAAATTTAAGGAATTATTCGGGTACGATTTAGCCGATGTTCCTAATGGCAAAACTTGGTTCAGGAAAGCATACCCCGATCCTACTTACAGACATCGTGTCATTTCCGAATGGCTTAATGATTTAGAAAAAGCCAACCCAGCAGAAAAAAGATCTAGGATTTTTACAGTGATCTGCAAAGACAGAACAGAAAAGATCGTCAATTTTATCCCTGTACGTTTAGGGACAGGTGAAAATTTAGTCACCTGTGAAGACTTTACCGATCAAATCCGCGCAGAGGAGGCTCTCCGCAAGAGTGAAGAGGAATCAAAAAAACTGGCCCAGGAAAATGCAATCATGGCCGAGATTGGGCGAGTTCTCAGCTCCACCTTAAATATTGAAGAAGTATATGAGCGCTTTGCTGAAGAAGTCCGAAAGCTCATCTCTTTTGACCGGATCACGATTCGAACCATCGATCCTAAAGATAACACCGTCACGATTGCTTACCTCTCAGGGGTGGATATCAAAAAACACCAAATCGGATACAGCACTCCTCTCTCCGGTTCGGTTGCTGAAGAGTGTGTACGCACCCAGTCAGGCCTTCTCCTTCAACCGGAAAGTTTTGACGAGGTAAAAACCAGGTTTCCAAATCTTTTTCTCTCTTTTCAAGCCGGACTCCAATCGATGATGTTTCTTCCTTTGGTCTCAAAAGATCAGGTGATTGGAATCCTATCGATACAGACCACCAAGCCAAAGGCGTACACCCAGAGAGATCTGAGACTTGCTGAAAGAGTGGGTAGTCAGATCGCAGGCGCCGTCGCCAACGTCCTGCTTTTCATCCAACTCAAACGGGCAGAAGAGGCAATGCGTGAAAGCGAGGAGAAATTCAGAGACTTATACGATCATGCCCCTGTCGGGTACCATGAATACGACAAAGAGGGACGGATCACGAAAGTCAATCGCACGGATCTTGAAATGCTGGGATACACTTCCGAGGAATTGATGGGGCAACCGATCTGGAAGCTTAATGTTGGAGAAGAAATAGTCCGTGAGCAGGTCTTAGCCAAATTGGCCGGCGCTTTACCGCCTGGTCAAAATCTTGAGCGGATTTATAAGAAAAAGGATGGCACCATCTTTCCAGTCTTGATTCAGGACCGTCTGACCTTAGATGAAAAAGGTCAGATATCTGGCATCCGTTGCACCATCCAGGACATTACCGAGCACAAACAGAGTGAGGAAGCACTTCGACAGTCGGAAGAAAGATACCGAACGATCCTTGAAAACATCGAAGACGGCTACTACGAAGTTGATCTTCCCGGAAATTTCACGTTTTTCAATGATTCCTTGTGCAGGATGTTGGGTTACTCAAGGGATGAATTGATCGGCATGGGAAACGACCGGTACACAGACCAAGAAAACCGTAAGAAACTGTTTCAAGCCTTCAATAGAGTGTACAGAACGGGGGAACCCGTCAAAGGGTTTGATTGGGAGGTGATTAGAAAAGACGGAAGGAAACTTTACGGCGAAGTTTCAGTATCTCTTATAAGAAGTTCAACCGGAGAACCAGTCGGCTTTCGGGGCATTGCCCGTGACATCACGGAGCGGAAACGCGCCGAGAAGGAGATGGCAGCGTTACAGGAGCAACTCACACAATCCCAAAAGATGGAAGCAGTTGGCCGTCTGGCCGGGGGGATTGCCCACGACTTTAATAATCTTCTCACCGTGATCAAAGGCTATGCCCAGCTTTCGCTTCTCGACCTTAAAGAAAACAACCCCCTGTGGGAAAACATTCAAGAGATTCAAAAAGCTACCCAACGGGCAACAGATCTAACCCGCCAACTTTTAGCCTTCAGCCGTCGTCAAATCTTAGACCCCAAAGTGCTCGATCTAAATTCCCTCTTAAGAGAGACGGAAAAGATGCTACGTCGGATGATTGGAGAGGATATTGAATTGGTTGCCTTATTGCCCGAGGATTTAGGGAGAGTGAAAATAGATCCCAGTCAAATCGAGCAGGTGATCTTCAATTTAGCCGTGAACGCCAGAGATGCAATGCCCTCTGGCGGAAAACTTACGATCGAAACGGCCAATGTAGAATCGGATGAAGGTTACGCTCATACCCATGTCGGTGTGATCCCAGGTCATTATGTGAGGTTATCCGTCAGCGATACAGGGGTTGGAATGTCACGGGAGGTACAAGAAAAAGCCTTTGACCCTTTTTTTACGACTAAAGAGAAAGGCAAGGGCACTGGATTGGGTCTCTCCACGGTCCATGGAATTGTAACGCAGAGTGGCGGGAAGATCTGGGTTTATAGTGAGCCGGGACAGGGGACGACATTCAAGATCTATTTTCCGAGGATGGAAGGAGAGTTAGATACTCTGAACGGGAAACATGAAACGGATTCCTTCCCCGGGGGAAGCGAGACAGTCCTGTTGGTGGAGGATGACCCACCGGTACGAGACTTAGCAAATCGCCTTTTAAAACAACAGGGCTACAGGGTTTTGGAGGCGGCCAATGGGGAAGAAGCGTTGCGTCTCGTCCGGGAAAATACTGGAGAAAAAATTCATCTCCTGCTGACCGATGTCGTACTACCCCAGATGGGTGGAAAAGAGCTGGCCGATCAGCTGACAATCTTCCGGCCCGACCTCAAAGTTCTCTACACGTCGGGCTACACGGACCATGCGATCGTCCATCACGGTGTGCTGGACTCCGGCACCTACTTTTTGCAGAAACCGTTCTCACTTAAAACCCTATCCCAAAAGGTCCGCGAAGTATTGGACGGATAAGTAAAGATAGGGAGATAAGGAGATTGGGTGATGGGGGGATGAAAAGAATGGAGAAAACATTTATTCGGATACATCAGGATTTTGAGATATATCAAATGGCTTTTAAGATGGCGGTTGCTACCAGGAGCGAAATACCATTGATATTAAAGATGAGGTTGTGGGCCCCCTATCTCCCTATCTCCCCATCCCCTCATCACTCTACTTTTTTTATTAGGATTGGAGCGCGTCGATGAAAGAGATTATGACACCCCGTGAGGCGGCAGAGTATTTGAGCGTCCATGTTCGAACCCTCTAT
This sequence comes from uncultured Syntrophaceae bacterium, assembly GCA_964353925.1. Lineage (GTDB taxonomy): Bacteria > Desulfobacterota > BSN033 > BSN033 > UBA1163 > CAVQFR01. The sequence continues at coordinate 3,908 of CAYGWV010000063.1, forward strand.
CGCCTGGTGAAGCATGGCGAGATCCCCGGTCGTAAGATCGGTGGGAGCTGGAGGTTCAAAAAGGACGCCTTGGATGAATGGCTTTCCTGCAGAAAAAATCTTTTGCCATTGGAGGGAATCGAAGGAGAGAAAACCGCTCAACAGGGTGGGGAAGAGAACTCCTACGATAGGGGCCGAGATCAGGTTGGTCATAATCTTATACAGAAATGAAGCAGCGATCGCAAATGGCTATTGGAAGGAAGGTTATAGCGATGATCCCAAGGACTGTACTATTCAGACCGACGATTTATTATCTTTTTCTTATCCTTTTGGCAAGTTCGTTTATAAGTGTCAATGGACTGGCAAAGGCAATGGATTTTCCCATTGGCGCGGTGATCTCGCAAGGGAATGTAAAGATGGAAGTTAAGGACAAGGTATGGAGGACGGTCGAATCTCCCTATTCTCCGATTCTCAAGGGGAAAAAAATTAAAATTGAAAAGGAAACGGCGAGGATATCGCTATCGAACAACAGCCTGATCGAAGTGAGCCAAAACAGTCTGCTTTCGTTTGACCATGGGGGCCAACTCAATCTCCTTGAAGGAGGGATTCATTTTAAAATACCTTCTACGGCTCAGATGAATTTTAGAATTGGAGCTTTATCCGTAACGAAGCCTTATCCTCTCAGCACTCAAAAAGGTCTGACAACGGCCTTGATCAGAGAGGAAGAGACCAGGGGTTCTCTATTCCTTCTTCCAGAAGGCTCCCTGAGGGTAAGATCTGTTCAAGGTTCTTTATCGATTTTAGATCATGAAAATCGAGTTCTAGCCACCACCTCTTCCAACGAACCAATCACGATTCCCCCGAAGATACTTTCCGGAAAAGAGCCCTGGAGGGTGGAGCAACGCGCGTCTGTCTCAGCACCGGAAATGAAAGAAAAGTTTCAGACACCTATAGAAAAGGAAAGAAGTGAGGTCGATGAGTTGGAGAAATATCTGATCGAATTTTCAGTTTATCTTAAGGGCAAAGACCTTCCAGCCAATTTAGACGCAAAAAAATTCTTCTCACTCTTGGAGGGGGTCTATCCTCACCAAGACATCATTAAAAAAGTTAAACAGTACCCTGTTAAAGTGCGAAGGGAGGGGAAAAGCTACGTCCTAACCCTTTGTGACAAAGAATCTGAATGGATGCTTTATAAAGATTTGGGGGAGACAACCCATACGGTGGATTATATCCTGGGGCCAGAGGGGCTAATGGCTGCATGTCGGGAAGCCTTTCCCCTTTATTGGCTTCTGGCGATCCCAGTTCCCGCCATAACCACAGGGGTTGTGTGGTATGAGCTGGATAAACATAACGATCATAAAGATACGATCCCCCTGTGTCCGTGACCGTTTCTTAGGCCCCTCGTTTGCAAGACGAGAGGAAGATTCAATTCAGTTTAAAGGCCCGGATGAAGCCGATAGAAAAGAGGTTCAAGATGGATTCTAAATATAAGAAAAAAGATTATCTCATTCTTGGGTTGCTCTTAATCCTGGGATGGACGTTGGCTTCTTGTGCCTCAGCCCCTATTTCTGAAGAGGCTGGAGCGTCGCCAGTCCTGAGGAAAGAATTTGAACCTTCCATGCAAATCAAGGAGATGAATGAGAAGCTGATGCGAAGCGGTCCTCTGTCGAAACAAACGTCCGACCAGGACTATAAGATAGGGCCGGATGATCTCCTTGAAATCTCGGTGAATGAGGATGAGAAATTCAGTAAAACAGTAAAGGTGAGTTCCCAGGGGAATATCAAACTAGCTCTCATCGGAATATTGAAGGTGAATGGATTGACCGCCATTAAGCTGGAGAGGGAGATCGAAAATCTTCTTGCAGAACAATATATATACGATCCTCATGTGACCGTCATCATCAAAGAGCATCGCAACCAGCGGATATCGGTGATGGGAGCAGTCCTCAAGCCCGGAACCTACGATTTCACGGGCCAAACCACCGTCTCGGATGTACTGGTTATGACGGGGGGGTTGAGAGAGGATGCGGGACCATTGCTTTTTGTGGTCCGATCTTCCGGCGCCGAAATACCGAAACCGAAGAACGAACCCGATGGCCAGAAACCCAGGACTTTTGTGATCTCCCTCGAAGACCTCTTGCTCAACGGGGAGACAGGTAGCAATTTAGCCTTGAGGCATGGAGATGTGATCAATGTCCCTGCCGCAGGAAAGGTTTTTGTCGGCGGGGCAGTCAGAAATCCAGGAGGATTCCCCCTGGCTAAGAGAATGACCCTCTCCCAAGCCATTACCATGGCTCAGGGGTTGACCCCAAAAGCCAAAGGGTCTGTCACGAGGATCTTCCGGTATTCACAGTATCCAGAGAAAAAGGCAGAGAAGGAAATTTTAGTCGCCAATGTGAATGCCATACAAGCGGGAGAAGAGCGGGACCTGTACTTAAAAGAAAACGATATCGTCTTCGTTCCGACGAGTACAGGCAAAACAATACTCATCGAATTCTGGGATCTTCTTAAAGGTCAAATCGCAGGTTTTCATCCCTATGGTCTTTAGTAAAAGGAGATCGGGTTGAGAAAAATCCCTTCGACCGAATATTATCAGCTTCCTCCACCGCCCGGATTCCCCTATTTTCCCATTCAGGAGGAAAAAGAAATTCATCTTCGGGATCACCTGAGGGTCCTCCAAAAAAGAAAATGGATGATCATCGCTCTGATCCTGATACCCGTGATTTTCAGCCTCATTCAAGGCTTCACAACGAGACCGATGTATAGAGGAACCGCCACCCTTCAAATCAATGTTGACAACCCTCAGATTGTCGATTTGAAAGAGGTCTTTGCCATCAATATGTGGGCGACGGATTACTACCAGACCCAATATAGAATTCTTGAAAGCCATTCTCTCGCAAAACGAGTCATCCAAAAGATGAAACTTTGGGAACACCCGGAATTCCTCTCGCCACCTCCCTCCCCTTTTGAGAAATGGAAATCAAGCGTTCGGTCTACCCTTCTCAACTCGATTCGCTCCCTCTTTTCTTTCTCGGAGCCCAAACCACACCTCTCCCTCAAGTCCACCCTCAATTCCGAACAAAAGGCCTCTGACGATGAGGGAGAGGTTCCTTTCGTCGATCAATTTCTCAGCAGATTGAAGATAGAACCCATTAAGGAATCCCGGTTGGTGAAGGTCCATTTCGATTCCTACTCTCCCGAACTATCAAGTCGAGTGCCTAACTTGCTCGTTAAAGAATATATCCAAATGAACCTGGAATCCCGACTCGATACAAAAGAACAGGTCAAGGAATGGTTAACCAAACAACTGGATGATTTACGGTCCCGCGTCGAGACCTCAGATGAAGCCCTTCAGAAATTTGGCTCCCAAAATGATATTTTCTCCCTGAATGATAAAGAAAACATTACTTTAAACCGCCTCAATGAATTGAACGAAGCCTTGGCCAGGGCCGAATCTGAGAGGATGGCAAAAGAGGCTATTTATAAACAAATGGCGTCGGAGAAGGGATTCAAGGCGGTCGCCCTCCCATCCATTTTAGAAAACAAATTGATTCAGGAGTTGAAACAGAACTACATCCAACTCGAAACCCAATACACCAAGCTTGCTGAAACATTCAAACCGAATCACCCCGAGATCATCCGACTCAAAAACCAGATGGAGACTGTCCGGAAAAGCCTCGATCTGGAAACGGCCAAGATCATCGCGGGCATTAAAAACGAATATGAATCAGGTCTCCGAAAGGAATCCCTCATCCGGAATGCCTTTACGGAACAGAAGCGCCAGGCCATGGCCATGCAACAAAGGTCCATCCAGTACAATATTCTCAAACGAGAGGCCGAAACCAATAAGGACCTCTATAAAAACTTACTCCAACGGGTGAAGGAGATTGGGATCTCCGCTGGATTCAACGGGAGCAATATCCAAATAGTGGATTACGCAGAAAAACCAAAGGGACCCTTTAAGCCCTACCACCACCGAAATATCCTTCTGGCAGCCATGATCGGTCTTTTCCTCGGTATTGGCTTCGCTTTTTCATTAGAATATTTTGATAATACGGTCAAGACCCCGGAAGAGGTGGAGCAACGGTTCCAGTTACCTTCCCTCGGATCCGTTCCGGAGATCTCTTGCGAAAAGAGGAACCAACTCTCTGGGAGAAAATCTTCTTCCCGTCCATTCCTGCCCATGGAATTGGTCATGTGCAATCAACCCCAATCGATCCTTGCAGAGGCCTATCGAAATATTCGGACCTCTATTCTCCTCTCCTTTTCTGAAAGACCACCCCAAAAAATACTCGTGACAAGTCCCAGCCCCCTTCAAGGAAAAACCACGACTCTCATCAACACAGCCATTTCCCTTTCTCAAACGGGCGCACGGGTACTGATCATCGATGGAGATCTGAGAAGACCAAGAATACATAAAATCTTCGGTGACAGAAATCGAATCGGGCTATCCGATTGTCTCTCTGGAGGTGCCGAGTTGCCATCGGTCATCAGGAAATCCGAAATTAAAAATATTTATTATATCCCTGCCGGTTCCATTCCCCCAAATCCGTCCGAGCTTTTGGGATCGGCGCTGTTTAAAGAGACGATGCAAGTTCTGGCGGAAAGATTTGACCACATCCTGATTGATGCTCCACCCGTCCTTGGATTTGCCGACTCGATCGTTCTCTCTTCTGCTGTCGATGGCGTCATCCTGGTCATTTTATCTGGAAAGACACAGCGGACAATCCTTCACCGAGCCAAAGATAGCCTCCTTCATGCAAATGCGAAGATTCTTGGGGTCGTGATCAACCGGGTCAATATCCATCAGAACGGTTACGGAGATTACTACGGCCTTTACCATTATTATTACGGAGAAGAGGGAAAGAAGAAAGAACTTCCCTATACCGGAGGAAAAAGAGCCTCTTTATAAGGAGGCCTCGTGGGATTCCAGATGAAGAGATACCTGATCTTGATATTGGTCATCGGGATAGCTTCTTTGACGGGGGTTCATATTTTGAATTTATGGCGTGGAGTCTCCCATGCCCGGAGGGCTTTGAATCAAGAACAACTCCTTCAGGCAGCTCAAATCGATTTGGACAACCCAGACCCCTTCTATCGACTCAGTGTGTTCCACCAATGGGATCTTCGTCATATGGACCTTAGAAAATCCAACGACTATCTCCAACAGGCCATCCAAAAAGCCCCTCTCCAGCAGGATTATTGGCTTCATCTCGCCACGATCTTCCAGAACATGGATAAGAAGGAGGACAGCGAACGTGCCTTGGAAAAGGCCCTCCTTGTCTTTCCTACCGGTTATCAAGGAAGGTGGCTCGCGGGGAATCTTCTCCTCCAACAGGGAGCTCCCGAAAAAGCCCTTTCCCATTTCTCCTGTATCCTGGCTCACTACCCGGACGATAGCCGCTCCATCTATGATCTTTGGGAAGCGGTGGCCAAGGACTCAGATTTTATCTTAGAGAAGCTCATTCCGAAAGATTACTCCTCTCTCCAACGGTACCTGACTTATCTCTACGAGGAAAGGGAAAAGGAGAAGGCTCAAAAGGTCTGGAGGCTGATAGAATCTCTCGGTTATCAATCCAACTGGAAAGACACCATCCGTCATATCGAATTTCTCATCACTCAAGGGGATCTCAAGGAGGCATTTCAGGTCTGGAGAACCAAGGCTGCCGCGGAAGGAATCCCCGTCTCACCCGACGGCAATTTGATCAACAATCCAGGATTTGAGATAGAAACGAGCTTAGGAACTGGATTTGACTGGACAATCAACGAGACGCCAGGGGCTGAGGTCTCCATCGACCACTCCGTGGTCTTTGAAGGAAAAAGTTCATTGAAAATTCGATTCAATGACCGCGAGAATACCGATTTTCACCATGTCTATCAATGGATTCCCTGGAAACCTCATACCGATTATCAGCTCAAAGTCTATATGAAGACGGAGGGGGTGACCACCCAGAGCGGCCCGAGGATGGAAGTATCAGGAATCGATTCTGCCCTTTATGGAGTATCGGAGTCTTTAACGGGAGACAATGATTGGAAGGAATTAAGGATGGCCTTCCGGACCCCCGCCCAATCGCAGGGAGGCCTTCTGAGGGTGAGAAGACAAAAGGCGAAGAACTCGGATCGGCTTATTTCTGGGATAGTCTGGATTGATCACGTTCGATTATTCGAAGGGAGGACAGGCCATGATTGAGATCCATCACCACCTCCTTCATGGGTTAGGGGACGGACCTTCAAGCATCAAGGAATCGATCCAAATGCGTCACATCGGTTTCAGAGACGGAATTCCGAGAGGAGGTCATCACTTGAGTTGGGGATGGTCCACTTTATGATCAAACTATTTCTTCTTTTTCTTTTCATCTTCACGCCCATGGCAATGGGCTCGGTGGAATTATGGGCCCTTTCCGTGATGGAACTCGTCATTTTGCTTATGGTCACCCTCTGGGTACTTCGATCTTCCGCCCTGAAGGGCTCCAGAGGGGGACAAGATACCTCTGATTCGGTTCGGGTCCAGAAGAGCATTGACCCTACCATCTTTAAGACAGCAATGATTCTTCTCGCTCTGTTCCTCTGCCTCATCTTGTTTCAGATGGCGCATCTGCCATCGGGGCTCACCGAACTCCTTTCTCCGAAGGCCTATGAACTCCGGCATCAATTGAGGGTAGGGAATGACCCGATGGAATTTTTCCCTCTGAGTCTCTTTCCTCTTGGCACAAAAATTGAGTTTTTCAAATGGATCAGCCTATCCATTTTTTTTCTCTTCCTCCTTCATTGGAGGGGTTTAGACGAGTCGCATCGAACCACGCGTCAGCTCATTGTGGTCATTCTTCTAATGGGATTTGTCGAATCCCTCTATGGCATGTTTCTCGTTTTCAGGGGCTCGGGAGAAGGGACGTTCTTCGCGGGGACCTTTGCCAGTCGAAACCATTTGGTCGGCTATCTCTTAATGACCATTCCTTTGGGTATTGGATTTCTTTTTTCAGTCGAAACCAATCAAGTCAGACCCATCAGCCATTGGCTCCATCGACTCTCCTTCCTGGATGGGAAAACCCTCCTCATGGGATTCAGTATTATCGTCATGATTCTTGGGCTCATCGTTTCAGCCTCGAGAGCAGCGATGCTAAGCCTCCTCCTCTCCTTGAGTCTGAGTCCGCTTCTCTTCAATGATTTCCGCAAAGAAAAGAGGCTTTTTAAAAAATCGGTTCTGATTTTTGGACTGGCGTTGCTTTGGGCAGGGTGGATCGGTACAAGCGCTCTTGTCACCCGCTTCTTCACCGTCTCCGAAGATATGAAACTGCGCTGGGCGATCTGGGAAAATACGATCCAAATCCTCAAGGATTTTCCCCTTTTGGGATCTGGCTTAGGGACCTTTGCTCAGATCTTCCCGATGTATCGATCCTTCTATTTTCGAGGGCTTGTCACTCACGCTGAAAATGATTTTCTTCAATTGGCCTCAGAGGTGGGACTCGTCGGCTTTGGTTTGCTCGCTATTCTTTTTCTATTCCTCTTCTTCAAAGGGGGCCGAAGCATTCGCGCTGAGATATCGCCGCAGAGATATATCGGGAGAGGAGCGTTGACAGGCATTTTAGCACTGATGGTCTATAGTCTGGTGGAAAAAAACCTTCAAGTCCCTGCCAATGCATTGCTTTACACCTTCTTATGGGGGTTGGCCATCACGCCATCTTTTCAGAAGCGAAGTGGGCAAAGTGATTTAATGAAAAGAGAGAGAGGGGAAGCAGATGGACCTTGGGAATGAGATTGTGAAAATGAACGACTTAGATCAAGAAGATTTGAGGCTGTGGTATGTCGTACAGACCAAACCAGGGAATGAGGATCGTGTCCAAGACAATCTTCATCGCCAGGAGATTGAGAACTTCCTCCCACGGTGGGTAGCCCATGTATATCGACAAGGAGCAATGGTCCAGAGGATAAAACCTCTCTTCCCGAATTACCTTTTTGCTAAGTTCCATGTTGGACTTCACTACTACAAGGTGAAATGGACGAGAGGGGTGAACCGAATCCTGGGGAATGGGAGCGGACCGAGCCCTATTTCGGGACACGTGATTTCCACGATCAAAGAAAAAGTCGGGGAAAATAACCTCATTCGATTAGAAGATGAATGTAAAGAGGGCGATGTCATTCAGGTCACCTCTGGCCCTTTCAAAGACCTGACGGGAATCTTTCAGAAAAAGATGTCGAGCCAGGGACGGGTCAGGATCCTTCTGAGTCTAATTGGGATTGACGTACCCGTCCAGATCTCTCAGTGGCAAATAAAAAGAGTTGCCTAAACGCTCCTCATCTTAAGACATTTTGAATCAGACAGCTGACACACAAATTGGAAATGAACTAAAAATCCGAGACGGCGGAAGCCTATTCATTTGATGTCAACACCCATAAATCGAGTACTGGAAGGCCACTGAAAAAGTCATCTTTTCCAGGTTGCTCAAAAAGGGCCAGATGCAAGGCCCCCGAAATCCTTTGTAGGGAACGGTTTGAAACCGTTCCCTACTGCCGTACGCCGCAACAAGCCTGCCCCGT
>CAYGWV010000064.1:0-14789 GCA_964353925.1 uncultured Syntrophaceae bacterium
ATTTTTGATTTCACCCTCCACCTGCTTCTGGCGGATGAAGTCGAGCATTTGACCTACCTGTGGTCCGGGAGAATAACCCAGAGCCATGACATCGTGTCCGTTGATCAAAGGGGGTGGGTGAACAATATCTTTCTCTCTGAACCATTCCAAGATTCGAAGGCAGTGGCCTTCCACCACCTCGTCGATCTGAACGGAAAGGATACCGCGGCTTGCTTCTTTATCAGCAAGGGTGTGAAGAACGAGAAGGGGAGTTTCTTCACCCATCTGGTTGACCAGCCTCTTCAGCGCCCCTTCCTTGGTCCCGCCGGGCAGGTTGAGTATTCTCATGTGAGAGTGGACGAGGTGTAGAATTCTATTCCTCAGGTGATTCGAAAACCTTAATCTCTCCATGATTCCTTCCGCCCTCTGGCACGAATAAGATTCATGGAAATAGAAATGCACCCTCCCTTTCTCATCTTCTGAATAGGTATCTTGTTTACCGATATCATGGAAGAGGGCGGCATAATATAAAGCGAGCCAATCTTCTTCAGTTAAGGAAATCTTTGTCCCTCTACAAGCGACCCATTCAAGAGCCCAGGATATTTTTTCTATCATCAGAAGGATATGAGGAAGAACGTTTAGGTGATGGTACTCCCCTTGACCAAGGCTCTCTACCCCTACCAGCTCCGGGAAAAGGGTGAGGAGCAAGGTCGATTCATAAAGGGATTTCATTCCAATAAAGGGACAGGAGGAGAGGAGGATTTGATCCAGTTCTTTTTTGATGCGCTCTCCGGAGATTTTCCTGATCTGTTCCTTTTTTGAGGAGATTTTCCTAATGAGATCCTCATCCATGATGAAACCTTCCAGGGTGCAAAGGTAACGGATCGCTCGTAGCATCCGTAAAGGATCCTGATCAATGGAATGGCCAGAAACAGTACGGATCAACTTTTGACCCATATCCTCAAGGGAGCCCTCAACCGAATGAAAGGTCTCATCTCGCAGAGAGAAGGCCATCGCATTGATCGTAAAGTCTCTCCTCTTAAGATCTTCCTCGATCGTTTCCCCTTGTAAAAAGGCGATATCGACGGATAACTCTTCTTTGAAGATTCGATAAGTGACTGTGTTCATCTCCTCTTTTCCTACCTTAAAGAAGTGAAGGCAAAGGGCTTGCTCAATGATCTTAATGGATGAAGAGGCATCTTTGGGCAAGGCGAAGTCATAATCCCTTCCTTGTGTTCCGAACAGGAGGTCCCGGAGGTAACCTCCTACTAAAAAAAGGGGGATCCTCTTCTCTTTTGCCAATCTGGACAATTTAGAGAGGATAGGATCCTTACGGATTTCTTGTTTAATATTTTCCATCACCATTTGTTACTCTAACTTCTAATCGCCGCGCTCCCGCTTTAATAAAGGGGGCAAGAGGCCACGGCAACGTCGTAGTTTCATCTAAGTTGCTGACATGCCAATGCATTGCTCACAATTGTAAAACCAGGTGTCATTCCTGCCCCGATTTTCATCGGGATATACTCAAGCAGAGCCTGCCCCGCACTTGATGCGGGGAATCCAGGTTTTTTCTACTGGTTCCCTGTTTTCACAGGGACAAGCCTGGATTCCCGTTTACACGGGAATGACGATGACCAATCGAGGTCAGCGACTTTGATGTTACCCTGGGGAGGGGGATTTCAGTTTGATAAAGCCTTTTTTTTATGATAAGTTAGCCAAAATAGCATATTCGATCAAGTGGAGCATTGTCAATTGCCGAAGACGATCAGGGAGGAGTTAGAAGAGTGGGAGAAAAAGAGTTTCTCTCCTTTTGCAGCATTGAGTTCAAGGTCGAAGGGCCGCCCTTTTTTTGAGGAGGAATGTCCTCTCCGGCCAGCCTTCCAGCACGACCGGGATCGAATCATCCATTCCAAGTCTTTTCGGAGACTGAAACATAAAACCCAGGTCTTTCTCATTCCGATGGGCGATCATTACCGGACCCGATTGACGCACACCCTTGAGGTTTCTCAAATTGCAAGAACGATCTCGAAAGCCCTCCGTCTCAATGAGGATTTAACAGAGGCCATCGCATTGGGACACGACTTGGGTCATACGCCGTTTGGGCATGCCGGGGAGGATACCCTGAATGAGATCGTGCCAGGCGGATTCAACCATGCCGATCAAAGCCTGAGAGTCGTCGATCTTCTGGAGAAGGACGGGAAGGGACTGAATCTCACCTTTGAGGTCCGGGACGGTATTTTGAAACATACGAAGGGGAAAGGGGAGATCCTTTGCGAGGACCCCGAAGCCATGGCTTTTACGCGTGAAGGTCAGGTGGTGCGGATTGCGGACATCATTGCCTACATCAACCATGACATCGATGATGCGATTCGGGGTGAAGTGATTTCCTCAAACGATATCCCGGATGATTGTCTGAAATGTCTGGGCGATACCCATTCCAAACGAATCAATACGATGGTCAATGATATCATCCAAGAAACCCTCGAATCCGGTAACGGAAAACTTTCCATTTCAAAAAAAGTTCTCTCAGCGGTGTGGAACCTGCGGGAATTCCTTTGGGAACATGTTTACGAGAGTAAAGCCGTTCATACCGATTTTTACAAGGCCACAAAGATTTTAAAAGAGCTCTATCAATATTTGGTTGACCATCCGGATTATTTTTTAACGCTGATCAAGATGGAATCGCTTTACGACTCCCTGGAGCGATGCGTCTGTGACTTTGTGGCCGGCATGACAGACCGCTATGCCTTCAGTCTTTATCAGAAACTTTTTCTCCCCCTTCCCTGGGTTGTTCTATGAAGAAGAGAGGTCCTGGGAACAAGTCGAAAAAGACTCGCTCGAAAGAGTCCATTCGGGTAATCATTCTCGGAGCTGGAGGAAGGGATTTCCATAATTTCAACACCTGCTTTAAGGAGCATCCCTCCTACCGGGTGATCGCTTTCACGGCCACCCAAATTCCTTTCATTGCCGACCGAATCTATCCCCCGGAGCTTGCCGGGCCCCGATATTCCAAAGGTATTCCCATCTTCCCGGAAGGGGAGCTTCCCCGGCTGCTCTCGGAAGTTCCTGTGGATCAGGTCATCTTTTCTTATAGCGATGTTTCGCACGAGGAGTTAATGGATAAAGCCTCTCTGGTTCTTTCCAAAGGTCAGGATTTTGTTTTTCTCGGGCCTAAAGAGACGATGATTGAGAGCCGGGTCCCGGTCATCTCTGTTTGCGCAGTCAGGACGGGTTGCGGGAAGTCGGTCATCACGCGAAGGCTGGCCTCTCTTCTAAAAAAGAAGGGGCTCAAGGTTTCGGTGATCCGACATCCGATGGCTTATTGTGAGTTCAAGCCGGTGCTCCGTTTCTCGAATCGGAGGGATGTGGAGAAAGAGACCTGTACCATTGAAGAGAGAGAAGAATTCGAGCCCCTCGTGGAGGCAGGGATTACCGTCTACGCAGGTGTGGATTATGAACAGGTATTGAGGGCGGCTGAGCAAGAGTCTCAGGTGATTGTCTGGGATGGAGGAAATAATGATTTTCCGTTTATCAAGCCCGATTGGGAGATTGTTCTCGTGGATGCCCTGAGGCCGGGTCATGAGAAGCTCTATTATCCCGGAGAGGTAAATTTGAGAAGGGCTGATCTTCTCATCATTACAAAGGTGAATGAAGGGAGTGAGGAGTCCTTAAGAAAGATAAGAAAGAACATCTCTCTGATGAATCCCGGGGCGGAAGTCCTGGAGGCCCCCTCGGTTACCCGTTTAGATCATCCGGAAAGAATCGCAGACAAAAGAGTATTGGTCGTGGAGGATGGGCCAACCATCACCCATGGAGGCATGCCTGATGGAGCAGGCGCATCGGCTTCGAGAAGGCTGGCCAGAGAGCTGGTGGATCCGAGGCCTTATGCGGTGGGCTCGCTGAGGGAGGTCTATCAGAACTTTCCGCATATCGGTCGGGTGCTTCCGGCGATGGGTTATTCAGAAGAGCAGATCAAAGACCTTGAAGAAACCATCCGGCGCTCCGTTTGTGATGCGGTGGTCATCGCCACACCCACGGACTTGGGAAGGAGGATCAGAATCGATCAACCTACCGTGAAGGTCAGCTATGATTTCAACGTCGATCTCCTTCCTCTGATCGATCGTTTTATTGAGAAGAGAGGTACCCCTTAGTGACGGGGGATGAATAGTGGAAAGCGATGAGAGGCAGCCGCTATAAAGCTTTTCCAGCATCCCGGCCGTATCTCAGAAAGTCCTGCAACTGAGGGATGACACAAAAGACTGCGGTTTTTTTGACCCTTTCGGCAATGTCAAGCTATGCCATAAGGCGATGTGTTTAGGACCGCTCAGGGTCAACCCTGAGCCCTTTCGAGATGTCGAAGGGTTGACATTCCATATGCCTTGTGATAGAAAATTACAAATTAGGGAATCATTGTCAATCCTCTTCCACCATCCATAGGGGATCGGAGAATGCCAAAGGAAATTCTCATTGCTGATTCGGATAAGACCGATCAGAAAGAGTTTCAAAGGATTTTTGAAACCACTGATTATCACCTCATCTTTTCGGAAAGCGGGGAGGATGCTCTTCTCCGGGCAAAACTTTTCAAACCGGATATGATCATCGCTTCAGGGGCGGGCCTTCAAGAGAAGGGCGGTTTGGAATTATGCGGAGCCATCAAAGGAGACCCAGATTTTAAGCACATCCCATTCATCCTCATTTCAAGTATTTTTGATGAGATTTCAGAAAAGGACCGCAAACGATTCCAGGCAGATGGGGTGATCTCAAAACCTCTCAACGAAGGTGAGATTCTTAATTTGGTGGACAACCTGATGGAAGAGGAGGCGGCCGGAAAGAGGGGAGAAATGGCTTCTGAAAAGCAGGAGTTTTCGTTGGATGAAATAGGGGAAGAGGAAGAAGAAATCATCGAATTGGTGGATGTTGTGGAAGAACCCGAACCCAGAATGAGCATTGATAGCTTCGTCCCGACAGGAAGAGGAAAACCCTTTGGGGAAGGGACTTCTCTGGATTCCTGGGAAAAACTGGAGTTTGAAGAAAAACCAGTGGAAAAGGAATTGGAGCTTCGTCCTGAAAAGAAAACCGGAGGGATGGATCTCCGATTGAAAAGAAAAGTGCCTTTGAGAGAAGCTTCGCCCGAAGAGGAGCTCTTTGACAAAATCGAGTTGGAGGAGATCCTCGGAAAGGTGGAACAACTCAGGCCCTCTTTAGAGAAGGAGTGGCCCGCTGAAAAAGAGGTAAGGGATATCGAAGAGAGACCCTTCGAGATGGAAGAGCCTGCTGAAAAATTGGATCTCTCAGAATTCGAAAAAGCGCTTCGGAGAGAGGCAACAACTGAGCTGCCGCAAAAAGGACCCCAGCCTTTTTTTATCGAGGAACCTAAGAAAAAGATCTCAGAAGAAACCATTTTCACGGAGGAATTGGTAGAGGAATCATTAGAAGAATTCCTAGAAGAAGCCCTAGAGCAACCCCTGGAGGAACCCCTAGAGGAACCCGTGGAGGTAGAGGAAATTAAAGAGTTGGCCGAAGAGGAATTTCCAGAAGAACTCTTGGAAGATATATTGGGAGAGGAGGAGATTGGTGCCATCGGGGAGCCAAAAGAGTTGAAAGCTGAAGAAGTCAGTCTGGAGGAAGTAAGGGCCGAAGAGATAGAAGAAATAGTAGAGATTGAACAGATAGACGGGATTGAAGAGATGGAGCAGGTGAAAGAGATTGAAGAGATAAAAATGGATAGATTGGAGGAGGTAGAAGCTCCGAAGAGGATTCGGGAAGAGGCTCCTTCCTTGTCGAGGGCCGTGGATAAACAGATGCAGGAGGTCATTTCGCAAAAGGTTCAGGAGATGATGAGAGAGATGATGACAAAACTCGTCCCGGAAATGACCCAGAATGTCGTCGGCTTTACCCTTGAACGGATCGAGAAGATGGTAAGAGAAGTTGTTCCGGATTTGGCAGAAAAGGCGATTCAAGAGGAGATCAAGCGGCTTCAGAAGGGAGAAAAGGGATAGGGAGGATAAAAGGTGTATCAATGGTCTCAAAGCTCTTGGACAAATCTTATAATCCCCACCAGGTGGAGGAGAAATGGTATCATCATTGGGAGAAGCGCGGCTACTTCAGAGCCGATGAAGATTCAGAACAGAAAGCCTATTCTATTGTTATCCCACCTCCAAATGTAACGGGCGTTCTTCACATCGGACACGCACTGAACAATACCCTGCAGGACATTCTGATTCGCTTCAAACGGATGGAGGGCTACACGGTCCTCTGGATGCCGGGGACGGATCATGCAGGTATTGCCACGCAGAACGTTGTGGAGAAACAGCTTCTGGAGGAGGGGCTCGACCGGCATACCCTGGGAAGAGAAAAGCTGATTGAGAGGGTTTGGAAGTGGAAAGAACAATCCGGGGGAACGATCATCAACCAGTTGAAGAAACTGGGGGCTTCCTGTGACTGGAGCCGTGAACGGTTTACGATGGATGAAGGCCTCTCCGATGCGGTCAAAGAAGTTTTCGTCCGTCTGTATCAGGAAGGCCTGATCTACCGCAGCCATTACATCATCAATTGGTGTCCCCGATGCCAAACCGCATTGTCCGATCTCGAGGTGGAACATCAAGAGGTCACAGGAAAACTCTATCATCTTAAGTATCCCTTCAAGGAAAGCGATCGTTTCGTCGTCGTGGCGACCACCCGGCCGGAAACGATGCTCGGGGATACTGCGGTGGCGGTCAACCCCGAGGATGAACGCTATCACGCAGTAGTCGGAAAGAAGGTCATCCTTCCGGTGATCGATCGAGAGATTCCTGTTATTGCAGACCCCTATGTGGATGTTGAGTTCGGGACAGGCTGCCTGAAGATCACCCCGGCCCATGATTTCAACGATTTTGAAATCGGATTGAAACACGGCCTTGAACAGATCAAGGTGATTGATGAAACAGGCCGAATGAACGAAAATGCGGGTCCGTACCAAGGGATGGATCGTTTTGAATGCCGGGAGAAGATCGTCAAAGATTTTGAGCGGGATGGGGTTTTGATCAAAATCGAGGACTACCACCATGGGGTCGGTCATTGTTATCGCTGTAAGACCATCGTCGAACCCAACCTTTCCCTCCAGTGGTTTGTCAAAACGAAGGCTTTGGCCGAGATGGCCATTGGGGCTGTTCGGGACGGCCGGACTCGAATCATTCCTGAGGTTTGGGAGAAGACCTATTTCGAGTGGATGGAGAATATCAGGGATTGGTGCATCTCCCGGCAGATCTGGTGGGGTCATCGTATCCCGGCCTGGTATTGTGATCGATGCGGAGAAGTCATTGTGTCCAAGGAGGCGCCCACCTCTTGTCCGATGTGTGGTTCCGATCGTTTGACCCCTGAGACAGATGTTCTGGATACTTGGTTCAGTTCCGCCCTCTGGCCTTTTTCCACCATGGGGTGGCCCAGGGAGACCCAGTTGTTGAAAAAGTTTTATCCCACTTCTGTCCTGGTGACGGGCTTCGACATCCTCTTCTTCTGGGTGGCCAGAATGATGATGATGGGTCTGAAATTTAGGGGCGATGTTCCCTTCAGAGATGTATATATCCATGGCCTGGTGAGAGACGAGAGAGGTGAAAAGTATTCGAAGACCCGCGGGAACGTGGTCGACCCTCTTGACCTCATCGATCGTTTCGGTGCCGATGCCCTGCGTTTCACCCTTGCGGCCTCAACCATGCCCGGAAGCGATTTGAAACTTTCAGAGTCCAGGACAGAGGGCTACCGTCATTTTGCCAATAAGATCTGGAATGCCTCACGCTTTGCCTTGATGAATCTTGAGAAATTCAACGTTGACGAAATCGCCCATGAGGTTCCTCCAGAGGATTTTAGCCTTCCGGATCGTTGGATCCGGGGAAGATTAAACCAGGTCATCCGGGAAGTACACCAATCCTTGGAGGAGTACAAATTCAACGAAGCCTCCCATACCCTCTACCATTTTATCTGGCATGAGTTCTGCGACTGGTATCTGGAGATGACCAAACTCTACCTCTATAAGGAAGGAGATAGGAAGAGACAGAACCTTACCCAACGGACGCTTATAGAAGTCCTCGATGCCATTCTCAGATTACTCCATCCTTTTATGCCGTTTATTACGGAGGAGATTTGGCAACAGCTTCCGGGACGAAAAGAAAATGAATCGATTATGGTCGCCGAATTTCCAAAACCGCATGAAAGATATGATGATGAAACCGTGGCCAATGAGATGGGGCTCATCATTGAAATCACCAACTCCCTCCGAAACATCCGAGGAGAGATGAACCTTCCACCGGGAGAGCAAATTACCGTGCTCTTTCGAACGAGGACTGAAGAAGTGGAGGGGAAGCTTCGAGAAAATCAATCATTCATCCAGTTCCTGGCCCTGGTCAAAGAGTTTAAATTCGGGCGGGATCTTGAAAAGCCACTCTACAGCGCCTTTGTGGTTGTTCGAGATGTTGAAATTTTTGTCCCGATGGAGCGGTCTCGGATGGAAGAGGAGGCGAAGAGACTTCAGAAAGAGATACTGAAAATCGAGAAGGAGGGTGCTTTCGTCATGAAGAAACTCTCAAACGAGCAGTTTCTTTCCAAAGCTCCTCCGGAAGTTGTTCAAGAGGTGAAGGAAAAAGCGCTGGAGTTCCGTACCCAGTTCGAGAAATTGGAAGAGAGCCTGAATAAGATAAAAGAGATGCTGGACCCCCTTACCCTTCCCCTCTCCCCATGAGAGTGTGTCGCAATTACTGTTTTGTCACCCTGAATTCATTTCAGGGTCTCGTAAGTGTTTGATTCTTTTAGATGCTGAAACAAGTTCAGCATGACATTTTTCACTTTTCCCCTTTTACGACACAGTCTCATAGGGGAGAGGGAGGGGGTGAGGGGATAGTTAATTAAATCCTTTGAGGAGCCCAAGATATGAAGATGGATATTGAGAAAGTGGCCAGGCTGGCTCGCCTTGAGTTGTCTGAAGAAGAAAAGGAGACTTTTGGGAACCAGATGGAGCAAATCCTTACCTATATGGAGCAATTAAACCAGCTCGATACCACCGGGGTGGAACCTACTTTCCACGCCATTCCGATCCATAATGTCTTTAGAGAGGATGAAGTCAAATCTTCTTTTCCACAAGAAGAGGTGCTGGCTATCGCACCCGATGAAGAGGATGGGCATTTTAAAGTGCCGAGGATCATCGAATAAGACGACAAAAATGGAATAGTGGAATAATGGAATGATGGGTCAAATCAAACAA
Source organism: uncultured Syntrophaceae bacterium (assembly GCA_964353925.1). Taxonomy (GTDB): domain Bacteria; phylum Desulfobacterota; class BSN033; order BSN033; family UBA1163; genus CAVQFR01. The sequence continues at coordinate 9,212 of CAYGWV010000064.1, forward strand.
ACGTAAAGAATTTACAAGACTTTTTCTTGACCCATTATTCCAACGTTCCATCATTCCAACATTCCAATCGCAGATTAAATATGGACTTACATTCATTGACCATTCACCAACTTCATGACCTCTTTGTGAAAAAGGAGGTCACCTCCAGAGAGGCTACGGAGGCTCTCTACCGACGGATCAGTGAAGTCGACAAAAAGACCAAGGCCTATCTCTTGTTAACGGAGGAAGAAGCCTTCCGCCAGGCGGGTCAAGTCGACGGTAAGATTGCGAGAGGAGAAGAGATTGGAGACCTTGGGGGAGTCCCGATTGGACTGAAAGATATCCTTTGTACAAAAGGGATTCAGACGACTTGTGGCTCTAAGATTTTAGAAGGGTATATCCCCTTTTATGACGGAACAGTGATTAAGAAACTAAGAGAAAGGAATGCCGTTTTCTTGGGAAAGCTCAACATGGACGAATTTGCCATGGGGTCCTCCACAGAAAACTCAGGATTTCAAATCACTCATAATCCCTGGGACCTTGAGAGGATTCCAGGAGGTTCCAGCGGTGGTTCGGCAGCCGCTGTGGCCGCTGACGAGTGCATCGGCGCTCTGGGAACCGATACGGGCGGCTCGATTCGACAGCCAGCTGCCTGTTGCGGCGTGGTCGGATTGAAACCCACGTATGGCAGAGTGTCCAGATATGGTCTCGTCGCCTTTGCCTCCTCTTTGGATCAAATCGGTCCGATCACAAAGGATGTGGAGGACTGCGCTATTCTGATGAATGCGATCAGTGGCTACGATCCTTGTGACTCAACCTCGGTCAATGCAGAGGTCCCGGACTACAAGCAATCGCTGAAAAAGGACGTCAAGGGGATTCGAATCGGGATCCCTGAAGAATATTTTACAGAGGGAATGGATCCGGAGGTGGAGAAATCCGTCAAGGAGGCGATCGATTCTTTCAGGAGGTGGGGAGCAGAAATTCAGAGGGTCTCTTTGCCTCATACGGAATATGCTGTGGCCATCTATTACATCATTGCGACGGCAGAGGCCAGTTCCAACCTGGCTCGATATGATGGGGTGAAGTACGGGCTGCGCTCAAAAGGATATCGGGATCTGATGGAAATGTATACTCAGACTCGAGCCAAAGGGTTCGGAAAAGAAGTGAAACGAAGGATCATCCTGGGGACCTATGTCCTGTCTGCTGGATATTATGAAGCCTACTACCGAAAGGCTTCACAGGTAAGAACCTTGATCAGAAAGGATTTTGAAGAAGCCTTTCAAAAGGTGGACGTCATCGTGGCACCGACCGCACCTACGCCGGCCTTCCGAATCGGTGAGAAGACAGGAGATCCCCTCCAGATGTACTTATCCGATATCCATACCATCCCGGTAAATATGGCGGGAATTCCCGCCATCTCTATCCCTTGCGGGTTCAGCCATGATCACCTTCCTCTCGGCCTTCAGATCATGGGAAAGCACTTTGATGAAGGGATGCTCCTCAGGGTGGCCTACACTTTTGAACAAAACACGGACTTTCATCTCAAGAAACCAAATTTTATCTAAGGGTCCAAGGGGTCGAGGATTCCAGGATTCGAGGGTTTAATCTTCTTAATTTCTCCCTTGTATTCTATTTTCTATATTTTGCATTATTCCTTTGGTTTTTGCTCGACCCCTTGACCCCTTTTATTACTATTTTGTATTTTCCCTGATCCAGTTGAGGTAAGCCGAAGAGCCTTCTGTGATGGAAAGGCTGATAATTTCAGGAACCGAATAAGAGTGAAGGGATTTCACTTTTTTCTCCAACTCTTCGAACCGATGCTTTTGCGTCTTGATGATCAACAGCCATTCCTTTTCGTCCCAGATTTTCCCCTCCCATCGATAGACGGAGCGGATGGGGGCGACCAGGTTAACACACGCAGCCAGATGGCCCTCGACCAAAATATTGGCAATCTTTAAGGCTTCTTCTTCCGAGCCGCAGGTAACTAAGACAACGATGGGGTCAGACATCGCCTTCCTAAAATTCGAAATCCGAAACAATTTCAAAATATAATGGAGGAAACCAATTCACAAATCCTACATCCGGAACATCGTTCAGGCACGACCACCAACTTCCAGGACATGTTTTTCTCCTTGTTGCGTCACTCTCCCCCATTGAGAGGCTTTGTCAAAATCCCCTTTTTGTCATTCCGAGCCATCGGAGGGAGCGCGCCAATCTCTTAGGTGTCATGCTGTTGAGCCTTGGACTGATGAAGATCAGGCCTAGTTCAGCATCTCATTTGGATAAGGTTTGGTTAGGTCTTACTTTGAATCCAAAGCGAAACTTCAGCCTTTACCTTAACATTAACATTGTGTTGTTATTATCCGAATTTATTATTCTTTCTTCAAAAATATTTTCTTAAAAGCTTTCAAGGCCTTCTCAATTTCTTCAGCGGTCACATCCAAATGGGTGACCAGGCGGACTTGGGTCTTGCCAAAAGGATGGATGAGAACTCGTTCCTTCTTCATCGCTTCAGCCACCCGGGCGGCCGTCGTCGCGGTATTGGCGACATCAAAGATGACAATATTTGTTTCCACATGTTTAGGGTCGATGGAGACTCCTTTAAATTCTTTGACGCCCACTGCCAGGCGCTTTGCATTCTGGTGGTCTTCTCTTAGACGTTCGAGGTGATGGTCTAAAGCATAAATCCCGGCAGCGGCAATGATTCCTACCTGACGCATTCCGCCTCCGAACATCTTTCGAAAACGATGAGCGCGATCGATGAATCCTTTGGAGCCAGCGACCAGGGAGCCGATGGGGGCCCCTAGTCCCTTGGAAAGACAGATTGATACAGAGTCTGCCCATTGAGCGTATTCTTGGGGTTTAATTCCCGTGGCCACGGAAGCGTTCCAAAGCCTGGCCCCGTCGAGATGGACAAATAGCTCTTTCGATTTCGCCAATCGATAGATGTCAGCCATTTTTTCAAGAGGGTAGATGGATCCGCCGCCGCGGTTGTGGGTGTTTTCAAGACAGATCAGTCGTGTGACTGCGAAGTGATGATCAGCGGGCCTGATGCTTTCTTCAATCTGAGAGGCATCGAGGATGCCCCGTGAACCCTTGAGGCACTGAAATTGGATACCCGAAAGGGCTGCTCCGGCTCCACCCTCAAAATTATAAGAATGAGAAGACCCTTCAATGATTACCTCATCCCCGGGCTGGGTATGGGTTTTGATGGAGAGCTGATTGGCCATCGTCCCTGATGGGACGAAGAGGGCAGCCTCTTTCCCGAGAAGATTGGCCACCTTTTCCTGCAGGGCATTGACGGTGGGATCTTCACCAAAGACATCATCGCCCACCTCCGCCTCTGCCATGGCCTTTCTCATATTAGGTGTGGGTTTGGTCACGGTATCGCTTCTGAGATCGATAAAGTCCTTCATGTACCCTCCAGGAAATGACCCACTGAAAGTTTGGGGACAGAAATTTATCTGTCCCCAAACTGATCATTACTGACTCATCAAAGAAATACAATTTTAAACAATACGTGTCAAGGTCTGAAAAGGTTTAAATTGGTGTAGCGTCGGCATTGACTGCCGACTTTTTTTCCCTGTCATTGCGAGGAATGAAATGACGAAGCAATCTCGTATTTGTGGAGCAAGATTGCCACGCCTGCGTGCCGAAACATTTATCTGCACGAAGCGTTTCGGTTGAGGAAGGCACTCCGGTGTGCAGGCACGCTCTCCCGCTAAGGCGGGATCGCTCGCAATCCCGATCTAAAGGCACTTATTGCATTTGCATTAGTAACGTTTCTTGATTGGGATCGGAGGGCATGCTATGTTAAATCCGATTATTACACGGAACACATCACTGTTTACATTCCCCCCTTTACGAAGGAGAGGAGTTCCCCTCTTTAGCAAAGAGGGGTAGGGGAGATTTTCGGAAGAATATGGCATCCCAATTATGGACTCTTTATTAAGGCGGACGGAGCGATTCGCAGGAGGTAAAGATCATGGGAAGCACTCCTTTTTCTGAATTCGACCTCTCAGGAAAGGTGGCCCTTGTCACTGGAGCAGCGAGAGGGATGGGCCGAGAATTCGCCCTGGCCCTGGCGAAGTACGGAGCCGACCTGGTGGTGTGTGACATCCTTCCGGAGCTGGAAAAGATCAAACCTGAGATTGAGAGGCTGGGTCGCCGGGTTTTAGTCCAACAGACGGACCTTTATAAGATCCCGGAAATCCAGACCATGGTAAACGAATCCATAAGGGTTTTTGGCCGGATTGATATCCTGGTCAATAATGCAGGGATCAACATCCCTCAATGGGCGACGGATGTCACGGAAGAAGCATGGGATAGGGTCATCAACCTTAATCTCAAGGGACTCTTTTTTTGCTGCCAGGCCGTTGGAAAGGTGATGATCCTACAGAAAAAGGGAAAGGTTATCAATGTTTCGTCAACGATGGGCAGCGTAGGGCTTGAACGAAGGGCCGCCTATTCCTCGAGCAAGGCAGGAGTCAATCTCCTGACAAAGGTTCTGGCTATCGAATGGGCTCCCTACCAGATCAACGTGAATGCGATTGCTCCGACCTTTGTCGAAACCCCCCTGACAAAACCGATGTTTGAAGAGAAGGGTTTTCGGGACTCTGTTCTGGGAAACATTCCGTTGGGCCGGATAGCACAGCCGAAGGATGTTACCGGAGCAATCATCTATCTGGCTTCAGAGGCTTCCAATATGGTCACAGGCCATGTTCTTTTGATCGACGGAGGCTGGACCGCCCACTGAATCGAATCAAGCAAGGAAAAGTCGATACGTCATCTCGTCGTAAACAGGGTAGGGGCCACGATAGGCGGACTACTGGCCAAGCACACACTTAATGAATTGGTAACCGCCACTTTCCTTCTTTATGAAGCAAAAAAGCGGCACCTCCACCCGCCCTCACCCAGCCGGGTCTATATTTATGGAAAAAATGTACAACGATGTAATCACCTTCCCTATAGATTTTAACGTCCATATTATCTAAGTCGAGGTTCATCTTGTTTTCACTTTGAATATTCTTCGATAAAGATATCAGATCATCTTTATCTGCTATAAGATTCTTATCCTCAGCATGAACCATCGTTATTACGAACATAAATTGTAAGGCGAATAAAAATGCCATTAATCCAACCAAAGAATTATTCCTATTATGGGCAGCAGCCGTATTGATAAAAATTACGCACACCACAATATCCTCCTGTTTGGCCGCCAAAGACATTTTGGTGGTTAACTCTTACTATTCCATAATGATTAACGAAATGCCCAGGAAGTTTTAGCGTCCGCCCAGCGGCAAAAAAACCCGCGCCTGGAATCGGATCCAATACGCTGCCCGGTCTTCGTCCGGGACCGAAATTAGAGTGAGTAAGCCAAAAATCAACGTCATCGGACGGTTTATTGACGAGGAGTCTGCATTCAACTTTAATCCCACACCTATCTCTTGCAGTAATGATGGGATATCGAAATGCATCGTGGAATCAATGTTAAAAGCCAAAAACCCCTTGCTTTTCGCTGTGTAATGCGTTATTTTGCTCTCCAAGGAGGCGGAATTCATTTATGGTTAAAGGGGCGATTGCGATTTTCGCCTTGTCT
>CAYGWV010000065.1:0-8521 GCA_964353925.1 uncultured Syntrophaceae bacterium
CTCGGCATGGCCCGGTGCTGTCTGGAGATTGCCACCCGGTATAGCGACCGGAGAAAGGCCTTTGGGGAGACGATTCGAAAATTTGAAGCGGTCAGTTTTAAGGTGGCCGATTCGATTGCTAAACTGGATGCTGCCCGGAGCCTCGTCTATGTGACGGCAAGGCATGTGGATGAAGGCTTTGATTCGAGACGGATGGTCTCCGAGGCAAAGAAGATTTCCACAGAGATGCTCTGGGAGGTCGTCAACCATTCGATGCAGGTGATGGGAGGAATCGGATATACGAATATCTATCCCATCGAGCGTTTCTTTCGTGATGCCAGACTACAGATGATCTGGACCGGAACGAATGAAATCATGAATCTCCTCATTCAGCATGAGTTCTACAAAGAAACATTGAACAGGGAGAGTGAGGCAAGGGACGTAGAAAGAGATGCGATGGACCTTGAGGGAGAAGAAGAGAAGGTCTATGAATAGGCAAGCACCAAATTCCAAATGTCAATAATCAAATAACTACTAATAGGATAGGTAGCATCGATTTGGGGGTCTGGCCGTTTAAAGCCCATGGAATGGACTCCGGCTTTCGCCGGAGAGACGAATTTGAGACGCCCTCATTTTTCGTCATTCCGGCGAAAGCCGGAATCCAGCAGTTTTAAGAAAGAGGGTGAAACCGATTCCGCGGGAAGAGGGCTAGATCCGGGTGGTTGGGGAATTGGTCATTGGGCGTTGGTTATCGGGATAATATGACAGCAAATGATCGTATTTGTATCACCGGAATTGGAGTCATTTCTCCGATTGGAATTGGAAAGGAAGAATTCCTTTTCTCGTTGAAGAAGGGTCGATCCGGCATTGAGGAGATTAAAGAATTCGATACCCGTTTCTCCCGTTCCAAAAAGGGAGGAACGATCCGATCTTTCCATCCCAAAGAGTTCATACCCGCGAGCAAAATCCGGCGCCTTGATCGGGCCAGTCAGTTTGCCATTGCGGCCTCAAAATTGGCCTTAGCCGACGCTCATTTCTCTGTGACTCGGGAAAACAGCTCCAGGGTCGGAGTGGTCCTTGGCTCTGGTTTCTGTGGCCTGTCGAGTTCAGAAGAATTCCACCGAGGACAGGTCCTGAAAGGATTTCTGGACTTAAACCCCATGCTTTTTCCCAACACGGTTCCCAATGCCCCTTCCAGTTATGTCTCCATTGAGCTTGGAATCCAGGGGGTCAATTCCACATTGGTCCAATCCTTCTGTACGGCAGAGGCTGCTATGTTTTTTGCCTGTGATCAACTTCGAAAAGGGAAGGCAGACCTCATCCTCACAGGTGGAGTGGATGAACTGAGCGAGTTTCTGTTTCGTGGATTTTCAGAACTTCATCTTTTGGCGACCGATCCAGGACATGGAGAGAAGTCGTGTCCTTATGACAAAATGAGAAACGGCTTGGTATTGGGAGAAGGTGCCGGCTTATTGGTCCTCGAAAGGGAAGAGCACGCCAGATCCAGGGGGGGAAGGATTTATGGTTATATCTTAGGTTATAGTTTAGTGGGGAAATCATCAAAGGGTGACCCGTCAGAGGATTTAGGGCGTTCAATAAAAATGACACTTAAAGGGAAGGAAGGGGTTTCCATCGATTACCTCAGCGGGGCTGGCAATTCATCCAGAGTATTGGATGCCTTGGAGGCCAAAGGGGTTAAAAAGACATTTCAAACCCAGTCTCTTCGGATTCCCGTCAGCTCGATCAAGTCGATGACAGGAGAAGCCATTGCCTCCGGGGGGATGCGAATGGTGGCCAATGTCCTTTCCATGGAAAATGGCTTCATTCCACCGACGATCAATTATCTGAAGCCGGATCCAGCCTGCGATCTCCATTATGTCATCAATGAAACATTGGATCGAGAGATTAAAACATTTCTGCATCTGGGGATTTCACCGGACAATTGCTTTTCATCTCTTCTGGTAGGTGCGGAATGGAATGGATAGCCGGCCATTGGAAATTAATCCTCCTCTTCACCCTCATCCACTTCACCCTGGGGCGATCTTTCTCTGTCCTTTTTGCCATCATCAACCGGATGCCTGCCTTCCTCTACTTTCCTTTAGCTCTGGCTTTTGACTATGTTCAAATCCCCGTTTACGGAGCCATCTTGGAACATTCGAGCAGGAATTTCTTCCCTGTACGATGGTTAAAGAACAAGACGGACCATTTCCTGACCCATCTGGATGAAAGGCCTATTTTAAAAAAGGTGATGTCTTTGGGGAATGTCGGATTGATCCTGCTTTCTGCTCTTCCCATTCGAGGCTTTGGAATCCTTTCAGGGAGCATCGTCAGTTTCTTTCTCAAAAAAGGAAGAGTGGAAGGTACGGTTCTCCTGATGACGGGTTCCTTTATAGGTATTTTCATTATCATAGGAATTGCAAACGGAATTCTTAAGGTCCTATCCTTCTTTTGAGATTGTATTGGCCCAATCCCTCCATTTATAATAACAAAAGGGTACCGAAGATAGATGTTTTTGGAGCGGGAGTGGAGTGAAGAGGTGGTGGACCGAATGGCTGAATGGGATTCAACGATATGAATGATGTTATGACACAACGACCCAATGACCGTAAAAAGAAGGCTCTCTTGATCTTTCCGAGGGAGAAAGGGATCAAGTTTTCTAATGATACGCTTTACCCTTTTCCGATTTTAGGCCTTACCCTCCTGGCCGCTCTCTTTCCCAAGACCTATGAGGTCAAGATTGTAAACGAGGTGATTGAACAGGTCGATTTCGACGCCGAGGTTGATTTCGTCGGGATCACCGGCCTGACCTGCGTGATCAAGAGGGCCTATGCGATCGCCGATCGATTTCGTGAGAGGGGGGTGAAGGTGGTTTTGGGAGGCATTCATCCCAGCCTTTTGCCCGAAGAGGCCAAAGAACATGCTGACTCGGTCTTCATCGGCGAGGCAGAGGGGATGTTCGAAGAAGTCCTCCAAGACTTTGAGGCCGGGGAACTCAAACCTTATTATAAAAATCGAGAGTGGCCAGATTTGAAGGAGTTGCCTCATCCGAGAAGGGACCTTTTGAATAAACGTTACCGGCCGTTTTTCAAAGTCATCGAGACGACCCGCGGTTGTCCGAACCAGTGTGAATTTTGCTCTGTTCCGATCATCAACGGAAAGCGTTATCGGCTTCGTCCCCTTGAAGAGATCGATCGGGAGTTGTCCCTGATCATCAAGAAAAAAGATGAATACCTCTTAATAGCCGATGATAACGTGACCGCTAAAGAGGATTATGCCTTTGGCCTCTTCGACCTGTTCAGACATTACGGAGTGAAGTGGATGGGGTTTACGACCATCAAGATTGCCCTGAATGAAGCGCTTCTCAAAAAGGCTCGAGAGAGCGGCTGCATCTCGCTCTTCATCGGCTTTGAGTCGCTTCTCCAGGAAAATCTGGACGGCGTCTCGAAACGATTTGTCGACGCAAAAGAATTGTCGAGGTGGATCAATACAATTCAAAGCCATCGGATTGGCATTCAAGGTGCTTTCATCTTTGGGTTCGATGAAGATGACCCCACGATCTTCAAAAAGACGGTTGCCTTCGTCCAAGAAAATAATATTGAACTCCCCACCTTTTCAATCCTTACACCCTTTCCGGGAACTCCTCTTCAGAAGAGACTGGCAGAGGAAGGGAGAATCTTTGACCATAACTGGTCCCATTATGACATGAGTCATGTGGTCTTCAAACCACAAAAGATGACCGTCCAGGAACTCCAGGAGGGATATCTCTGGGCCCAGAAGTATATCTGCGCCCCTCGATCCATTTTGAAACGCCTGCTCTGGGGGCCCAGGAACCACTTTTTTCACTTTTTGATGTCAAACTTCATTCTGCGGGGGGCCCAGATGGAAGTGATTCGAAGGATCAAAGAGAAAGAACTCCCCTATGAAGATTCTACTCATCTCCGTCAATCGTGAGCGGATGCCTTTTCCTGTTTTCCCTCTGGGTTTGGCTTACATCGCCAAAGCATTAAGCGAAGAAGGCCATCCGATCGAGGTCATAGATCTCTGCTTCTCTCAAGACATATCGGTTGATCTCAAGAGCACCCTTCATCGCTTTCAACCCGACCTGATCGGCATCTCGGTAAGAAATCTCGATAATCTGACCTATCCTACCTCGGTCTCTTATCTCAAAGAGGTGGAGGAGGTCATCGGAATTTGTCGCCCATACGGTTCATCGCGATTGGTTATCGGGGGGTCAGGATATTCTTTAGCCCCCAAAGAGCTTCTCCAGCATTTAGATGTTGATTTCGGGATCGTGGGAGAAGGCGAGGAGGTTTTCCTGAAATTAGTGAGGAATCTCGAAAAAGGTGAACCGATCTCTCCATCTCCTTATCTCCTTATTAAAGAGAAACCTTTTCCACTTTTGATTGAAGGGGCTCGGGTCTTTCCCCTCCGAAGTCCTGATCGGACCTTTTTCGAAACGCATCGTTATTTGGAAGAAGGAGGGATGGGCAATATTCAGACGAAACGGGGCTGCCCGTTCTCGTGTATCTACTGCACCTATCCTTTATTAGAAGGGAAGAAGGTAAGGCTGAGAAAAACAGAAAAAGTGGTGGACGAAATTCAACACCTCGTGGAGGAGGAAGTGGATTACATTTACTTTGTCGACGATATTTTTAATTATCCGCCCTCCTTTGCAGAGGCCTTATGCCGTGAGATGGTTCGAAGAAAGGTCGATATCAAATGGAGTGCTTTCGTCAACCCGAGTTTTCTGAGTGAAACGCTACTCCAATGGATGAAAGAAGCCGGGTGTGACGGGATCGAATTTGGAACGGATTCAGGATCCCCGAGGATGCTTCAGAATTATAAGAAATCCTTCACCCGGGAAGACATCATCCGTTCCTCAAGCCTCTGTTCAACTTTACAGATCAATCAGTGCCACTATCTTCTCTTCGGGGGGCCAGGCGAAGACGAGGAGACGATTGAAGAGTCATTTCATTTGATGGATCAACTCGATCCTACGGCGGTCATCGCCATGTTGGGTATCCGAATCTATCCGGGAACAGAATTAGAGAAGATCTCCGTTTCCCAGGGGGTCATTCGTCCGGATTCAAAACTCATCTATCCCTATTTTTATGTTTCGCCAAAATTGGGGGAGAGATTGAGTGAAATCATTCAGGAGAAAGCGCTTGCCAGGAAGCGGTGGATTGTCCCTGGATTGGAGATCAACATCACGAAAAATCTGATGGAGCAAATACGGAAATTCCGAATTCGAGGACCCTTGTGGGAACTGGTGGGAAGGATGAAAAGACCAAGGGTAAGACCCCTGAGTGAACTAAAGTGACCAGAATTATTAAGAGGAGCATATTATAGTTTGCATTACCCTTGGTAGTCTTTGCGAGGCGCGATAGCGACGAAGCAATCTCAAAGCGAGATTGCCACGCCCTTTGGGCTCGCAATGACACTTTTTGCCATTCCAAATGCAAACTATTTCATGCTCTCGGTAGTAACTTTAGTTCACTTTAGCTCACTTGACACTTTAGTCACTTGAATTATTTAATGTGCCAAAGTTTGTAAATAAGGCGATGTTTAATTTCGGAGGATGAACATGCTGTTGGAAGATAAAGTGGCGATCGTCACCGGGGGAACGAAAGGGATTGGAAAAGCGACCTGTCTCCTCTTGGCGGAACAGGGGGCAAAGGTCGTCGCCAATTTCTCAAAGGATGTTGGGGCTGCAGAAGATCTGAAGAAAGAAGCCAAATCCAGGGGGCTCAGTCTCGGTCTGTTTAAGGCAGATGTCACGCAGTTCGATCAAGTGAAAGAAATGGTGGAGGAGGTCTTCGCTCAGTACGGAAAGATTGATATCCTGGTCAATAATGTGGGCCTTGTTCGGGACAACTTTCTCATGCTGATGAGCGATGAGGATTGGGAATCTCTCCTCAGAACAAATCTGACCAGCCTTTTTTATTGTTGCAGAATCGTGATTCGAAAGATGATTCCCCAGAGAAAAGGAAAGATTATCAATATCGCATCCATCAGCGGGATTCTGGGCACCCCTGGCCAGGCCAATTATGCGGCAACCAAAGGAGGGATGATCAGCTTCACAAAATCCCTTGCTCGAGAGTTGGGCCCTTTCAACATCCACGTAAATGCCGTGGCTCCGGGCCTGATCGAATCGGAAGTGGTGTCCAAGATGCCCAAAGAGAAGGTGGAAGCGATCATCAAATCGTCGAGCCTTGGAAGGGTTGGGAAGCCGGAAGAAGTCGCTCAGGCTGTTCTCTTTCTGGCATCAGAACATTCAAACTACATCACCGGCCAAACGATTGTGGTGGATGGGGGAATTGTTTAAAGAGAATGCTGACTGCGGATTTCGGAATGCGGATTGGAAAAAAAGAGTAGCGTCGGCATTCACTGCCGGCGAGCAACTGTCTTTTACGGCTTTTACAGCCCCGGCGCGCTATCCTGCCGCACTGCTCACAACGCGTTTGCTCCAATCGGATATTTGGTTTTACGAAGCATACTCGATTGCCTACTCACTCAGGCAAGCGAAGCACCACGCTCAGCGAGGAGTTGACGAAGCACTGAGCGATGGCAGTGCTGCTCGTCATTGCAATAACATCCGACCGAGAAATTCGCTTGGTGCGATAACGCAGCGAGGAGATCAAGGACCCGGCTGTTCTCCGGTCGGCTCATTTCCGAGCGGTAGCGCTTGATGAAAGAGCGCCAATCGGTCTCATTTTTAGCTGATCGTCCGGCCTTGAGAAGCTGGTCGCTGGGTGCGAGGTTGGGTAGCCACACATCATAGTAATTGCGCGATGCATACTCGCTCTTGGGGACGCCTCTCGGTGGGCGCCGAACTGTGCCGATGCGAAGCCCTTCGCCGCTTGCACGGGGACTTCCGAGTTGAACGATACGAACCGTCATAGATTCACCTCCATTGAAGACACGCGATCCATCCTGCATTCCTCCACATCCGGGGATGGATCCTGCTCTACCATGTCCCTGGCCGGATGAGTCGCCCTTTGGAGCGAGGCCAACGCGCTCTGATCTGTTTTGTCCTACCGAAATACATCGAGAAATTGAGTCCCAGAGCTGTAAGCCAATTCGCCCGCGGGGCACGGAACATCCTCCTAAAGATCGAGCGCGGCGCCGAACAATATTTTTTGGCCCAGAGGAATCCCTCCTCCAGTTCTTCGGGCGACATCTGGGCCGGCCTGAAAAGGACATGGGAGCCGTCGTAAAGCCGCCAGTTGGACGACTCGGGCAAAAGCCTCTCTTCATTGGTCAGTTTAGCTCTCAGGCGGGTAGCCGGGTAGGGAGTGAGGATACCGAATACAGGAACCTGGATGCCGGCCGTTTGGACAAAATCCACAGTCTTTCGGAAGATATCTTTTCGATCGTTTTCATGGCCGAAGATAAATGCGCCCTCAACAATAATGCCGTGATCGTGGAAGATCTTGATATACTCCTTCATCCGGTCCGCTCGGACCCACGATTTGTGCGAGGTGTCCAGATTCTCCTGGGAGATAGATTCAAAGCCGATGAAGAGCTCGATGCAGCCGGATTTTACGGCGAGCTCCATCAATTCACGATCTCTTGTGAACGCAACGGAAGCAAAACTTCCCCATTTTATCCTGAGAGGGATGAGGGCTCGAAAGACTTCCTTCGCATATTGGGGATTGCCGCCGATATTGTCATCCACGAAGAAAACCGTTCTCGACGAAGCCTGTTCGAGTGAAGTCCGGAGGTCACGGACGACATCCTCCACGGGTCTCAGACGGTATCTGTGTCCAAAGAAGGGAGTGACGGAACAGAAATCACAGTCATGAGGACAACCGCGCGTGGCCTGAATGGAGTGGATAAAACGGCGGTGTTTGGGATGAAGGAGGTCAAATCGCGGGTGTGGCACTTTGGTAATATCCGGAAGCTCCTCACTCTTATAGATCCCCTTCATCCTGCCATTTTCCAGGTCCGAAAGAACGCGATCGAATATCCCTTCTGCTTCACCCACGACAACGGCATCAGCGTGCTGGAGGGATTCTTCCGGCAGGGCTGAAGGGTGCATGCCCCCCATCAAAACAGGGATGCCTTTTTTGCGAAAATGGTCTGCCAGATCATAAGCACGAGAGGCATTGAGGGTGAGCGTCGAGATACCTACAAGATCGGCCTTCCGGTCGAGATCGATCTCGTCGATGCTTTCGTCGGCGACATGGACTTCCCAACTCTCGGGAAAGAGGGCAGCTACCGTAATCACCCCCAAGACCGGAAAGACCGAAACAGGCTGCTCGGCTACCACCAGCGATCTTTCAGTTGAATGAATCAGGAGAGCTTTCGGCACGAGGAAATTATACGGCACCTCGACCCAAAAAACCAGTTGGGTATTATATTTCCAACGGGCATAGTGTATTTACACTCTCAGACGGAAAAGAGGGATGTTCATGCGGGACGTGCCTAATCAATTGATATCTTGATCCAACTTCTTCCGGGGAGGTACTCGCTCCGTTAAATTCGTATGTTAGCCGTTTTATAATTTTGAACGAATCAGTCTTTTCAAGAGAATATCTTC
>CAYGWV010000066.1:0-4616 GCA_964353925.1 uncultured Syntrophaceae bacterium
TCTTTTGGCCAATTCCGAGGTGGCGACCTCGATTTTTCTGGTCAGCTCCTCATTGAACTGGCTGACCTGTCTCAAGAGTTGAACATTTTGCCCATGGGTCTCTCGGATCGTCCTGAGCATGCGATTAAAATTTCTCCCCAATTTTCCCAGTTCATCTTCACGTTGGATGTGCGCTTCCGTCTCCAGGTCGCCTTTTTCCGCACGCGACATAGCCTCCACTAATTTCTGAATGGGATTCCCGACCAGTTTCCCAAAGAGGATCGTGAGCGTGATCAAGATGACGAGAATGCTAAAGAAAGTCAGGATGACCGCCCGGTCTCTCTTCTTACGCAAAAAGGCATGGGCTTCATCCAAAGAACTGACCAATCGAATTCCACCGATCACTTTTGTTCCCAAATGAAGGGGAACCATCACCTCCAGCCATTTCTCCTCCCCCACATCATGGAGCGAGGAAAGGTCCTTGTCCGTCTTCAATCGATTGATTTGATCTTTGGACAAGGCCAACGATGCCTGATGGGTGTCCCTTGAATGAGAGACGATGAGTTCCCAGTCCTTGGCGGAGAAGAGAAAGACGTCAATTTCCATCAAAAAGGGACGACTGAGCAACCACTCCTCCACTTCATCTCGGAGGCGGGGGAGATCCTCTCGAATCGCTCGATCTGGGATCGAGGCATCGATTTGCTTTGCAATGAGAGTATTTCGATTGAGCGAGAGGTCGATCTGGTCCTTTTTTGCAAAATGATAGTCTAGATAACTGGCAAGGAGGAGAACTCCGGCGACAATGAAGATGATGAGGAAGGTGATCTTGGTCTTGAGTCCGATTTGGGGAATCCTCTGATAGAGGAGGATTCTGATCCATCGAATGGCCAGGAGGGTGGTGGGAGTTGGTTTGTCTGGATCCATCTCTATTTTTGGGAGAGAGAGACCTGTACTCTGGCCCTTTTTCGTTCAATCACTTTGACCAGAATCACTCCAATCTCGAATAAAACATACATCGGGACTCCCATTAAACTCATGTTAAACACATCTGGGGTCGGTGTGACAACAGCGGCGATGATCCCAATGAGCAGGATAGCATACTTCCGGTTTCGAGTCAAAAATGCTGCATTCACCACTCTGAGGGTGCTCAATAAAGCAAGGACCAGGGGAAGCTCGAAGGTCAACCCAAATCCAAAGAAGAAAACACGGCAGAAGGAAACATATGTTTCCGCTGAGATCATGGGTTTGATATGGGCGGATTGATACCCTAAGAGAAACTTCACGCCATTCGGCAAAGCGACAAAGAAGCAGAAAAATGCACCGAGATAGAAAAGGAAGAGGGAGGTGAAAAGAATGCCATTGGCCGAGCTCAATCCCTTCGAGCGAAAGATGGGGGAGAAGGCTTTCCAGAGGTGGTAAAAAATCACAGGGATTGAACAGAATAGGCTGGTGTAAAGAGTCAGTTTGAGGAGGGAGAAAAAAGCCTCTGGAATAGAATAGGCAACGAGGTCGGTTTCAAGGGTCCTTTGGCAGAGATAGGCCAAGAACTCTTTTGAAATGGGGAAAACAATGATTGCACTCAAAAGGATCACAATGATGATTTGAAGAAGACCTTTTCGTAAACTGGATAGGGCTTGGAAAATTTCTTCTCTCTTCATTCCTAAGCCGAGGCCTTTGCCATGAAGGATCATGAAGATAATGTAACATATAAAGGGAGGAGCCGAAAGCGTTTTGGTTCGATGGAGGCTTGAGGTTTCAGGCTTAAGGTTCAAGACAAGAATTGAACCTCCAACCCCTAACCTTAATCCTCCAGCATCAGTTTTTCACAGATCGGGGTTGACAAAGACTTAAAACAGAGATAAAAGAAAAAAGATGATCAATCCGTCCCTGTCCTGCCTAGCGCTGGCAGGAATGTTCTGAAGATGAAATTGAAAGTCGGCATAACCTATAACCTCAAGAAAGATTTTACTCGACAAGAAAATCAGCCGATCGATCTTCTGGAGGAGTTCGATTCCGAGGAAACGGTGGATGCCATTCGCAAGGCCCTGGAGAGCGAAGGGCACGAAGTGATCAAACTGGGTGGAGACACCGGTTTGATCGATCGGTTAAGGCAGTCATCGGTCGATATCGTTTTCAACATCGCAGAAGGGTTTCACGGGCGAAACCGAGAGGCCCACATCCCAGCTCTCTTAGAATTTTTGAACATCCCCTATACCGGGTCTGATCCCCTCACCCTCTCCCTCACCTTGGATAAGGCCATGGCAAAGAGAATCGTCATGAGCCAAGAGGTTCCGACTCCAAGATTTAGAAAAGTGGAGAGGATGGAGGATCTCGACGATCTAGACCTTCGTTACCCTCTCTTCGTCAAACTGTGTTATGAAGGGTCGAGCAAGGGGGTTCGGTTAGATTCAAAAATTTTGGATCCTCAAACCTTGAGAGAAAAAGCCGGAGGACTCTTCGAAACTTATGGTTCTCCCCTCCTCGTAGAGGAATTTGTGAGAGGCCCGGAGTTCACGGTGGGTATTCTCGGCAACGAAGCTCCTCGGGTCCTCGGCGTCATGCAGATTGAGATCAAGGGAAGACCTCCAGAAGAATCCATTTACTCTTTGGAGATCAAACGGGAGTGGGAAGAGAAAGTACGATACCATTGTCCCCCCGCCATCGACCCAAGTCTTTTGAAAAAGATCGAGGAGGTGGCCCTCCGGTCTTATCGAGCGTTAGAGTGCCGAGACGTCTCCCGGGTGGACATCCGAGTCGGGGAGGACCAGACGCCGTACTTTTTAGAGATCAATCCCCTTCCAGGCCTTTCTCCAGTTTACGGAGACCTCGTGATCATGGCAAGGAGCATGGGATGGAATTATGCCGAGCTGGTCAAAACCATTCTCCACCATGCGCTAAAGCGGTATGGATGGGTGAATTACTAAGGAGTCCGTAATTGAGCGGATATATTGTTCTGAAAATCTCCCCCAACCCCTCTTTGCCAAATCCCGCGAAAGGCGGGACTCCCTTTCGCCCGCTGCGCCAGCGCTTGCGCGGCGAGTAAAGGGAGGGAAGGAGGGATTTAGTCTCCAGGGTCTACACTATTTTGTACTGACTGATAATTCATTTGCGATGAATCGAACAGAGCAGAACCTCCACGAGATTATTTTGAAAAATTTTAAGGAGGCAGTCGTCTTTGCCGACGCCCAAGGACGAATTCAAATCTTCAATTTCATCGCAGAGAAGTATTTTCAGATGAGCGCGAAGAAGGTACTGGGAAAGAGATTGGAAAGGGCCATTCCTTATAAGAATATCAAGAAGCAGTTTGACTTAGTCTACGAAAAGAGAGAAGAGAATCACGATGTCGAGCTGGCGATTCCTGTTCCCGCTGCCCCTTCTTCAGGCCAGGAGACCCGGATCCTTCATTGTAGCTTCTATCCCATTTTTGATAAGAAAGGGGCGATGTTCTTGGGCTGTCTGGCAACGTTTGCCGATGTGACGGAAAAGGGTCTGCTCCTGCGGGAGATTAGCAAGAGCCGGGATCTTTCCACCATCGGAATGCTGGCCAGATGGATGGCCCATGAGATTCGAAATCCCTTAAGCTCTTTAAACATCAATATCGAATTATTGAGAGAGGAGTTGGGAGGGGAAGCTCACCTCTCCCAGAAGGAGGAGATTCACTCTCTGATCAATTTTATCAGTTACGAAACCCTCCGTTTGGATAATAATCTGAAAGATTTTTTGGATTTCAATCGCCTCCCTCCCCTGAAATTTGAATGGATCCAATTGAATGAATTATTGGATTCCGTGGTTCGACTTTCAAGGCCGGATGCCCAAATAAAAAATGCCAGGATTGAGACCCATTTTCAAAGAAAGTTGCCCATGCTGAAAATCGATATCAGCCAATTCAATTTGGCGATTTCAAATCTCCTCATCAACAGCATTCAGGCGGTCTCCGAAAAAGGGGAAATCCATCTCTTCACCCGGGGGTCCAAAAAGAATGTCTTCATCATCATCCAAGATAATGGGGTGGGGATCTCTAAAGAGCATCTCCCCAAGATCTTCGATTTTATGTTCAGCACCAAACCCACAGGTTCAGGGTTAGGGCTCTCGATTGCGAAAAAGATTATTTCAGACCATCACGGCGAGATCTCCGTAAGAAGTGAGGTCAATAAAGGATCGGTCTTTAAAATACGAATTCCCCTTGGCCAAAAAACGAACTAACCCGACATCAGACTTCCTTAGGGTTGGAATATTGGAATAGTGGAATGATGGATTTCAAAAAAAGGATATTTTGTCTTCACTAGTGTACTGTCTCAGAAAAAACTTTACACATTTTGTCATTCCGGACTTGATCCGGAATCCAGTGTTTTCGATCTGGATTCCCGCTTTCGCGGGAATGACGACTCTCATCATCATTGTAAAGAAGTTTTAGAGACACTTCACTAGCTTCCTTCTTTACCATTATTCCAACATTCCAGTATTCCATCATTTCAAGAGATTCTGGGATTGTGAGGACATGGACAAGAAAGTCATCTTGATTGTTGAGGATGATCCTACGGTCGGGGAGAGCCTTCGCCTTTTGTTGAAAAAGAAGGGGCACGGAATCCTCCTGGCCCCGAACGGGAAGGAAGCCCTCCAACGTTTTCGGCATGAGA
>CAYGWV010000067.1:0-24585 GCA_964353925.1 uncultured Syntrophaceae bacterium
GGATAATTGGGTCAGTACTCTTCCTTTATCTGGAATCGGATTAGGCATCACTACATCGAAAGCCGATATTCGATCTGTAGCGACGATGAGAAGCCGATCGCCCAGATCATAAATGTCCCTCACCTTCCCCCTTCCTCTCAATTTCAAGGTCTTAAACTCTGTTGTAGAAATCACATGTGATGGCATACAACCTCCCTTCCTTCTAAAAGCAAGTTATGCGTTCGGAGTCATTTTTTCTAGGCTCTTGTCCCCAAACGAATTACCCCGAGCTACCTTCATTGACTTTTCTCCGGAAAATGTTATGTTCTTTGTCAAAAACTTCCCTCCTGTTCCTCACCCTTGCCTGCCCCGTTTGCCGCGGGCAGGGCCAAGCAGGAGCGAGCAGGCACTTGCAGGGAGCGGAGAGGAGAAGGTTTTCAAGCAAAGATGATTGGCAACAAAATCGGACATCGGCTCGACCCTTACCTTTACCATCTCCTTAAAACCATTCTGGGAAAACATACGAATCCCAATCTCTTCACCTTACTGGGTTTTTTTGCAACCCTTGTCGCCTCCTATCTTATTCTTAAGGGGTTTTGGTTCCTTGCAGGACTGGCGATCATCCTTTCAGGCCTATTTGACCTTTTTGATGGCGTAGCCGCCAGAAAACTGGGAAAGGTGACGGCTTTCGGGGAATTCTTAGATTCAGTCTTAGATCGATATTCGGATCTCCTCCTCCTTCTTGCGCTCCTTATCGATTGCTTACGAAAAGGAGATTCCGGTCTCGTCATCCTTACTTCTTTTGCCAGTATGGGTACGGTGCTTATCCCTTACGTCAGAGCCAAGGCAGAGGCTTTGGAGGTCCCGTGCACCGTGGGGCTCATGGAAAGGGCAGAACGCATTATCCTTCTCTCTATAGGAACCCTCTTCCAATGGATGGAACCCGTTCTCTGGATTCTGGCCATCCTCACCCACTTCACTGTGCTTCACCGAATCTACTATGTCTGGAAGAGGCTTCGTTCTCCTTTGGAGAACGAAAATTCCAAGTCCCAAATTTCAAATCCAAAATAAATCTCAAACTCCAACTTCAAATGACCAAAAACCACCTTATCATTAGGTTTGGGATTTTGAATTTTGGCCATTTCTAATTTGAACATTGGTGTTTGTTTTGGAATTCGGCCTTCGGATTTCGTGCTTACAATTTCTCCTTCGTCATTTCTTGAATTTCACTCAACAAGACTGACACAAAATCCTTTTCCTTCAATTTCCTGACCACCTTTCCTTTCTTAAAAAGGACTCCTACTCCCTTTCCACCGGCAATACCAATGTCTGCCTCTTTGGCTTCCCCCGGTCCATTCACGACACAACCCATCATTGCCACTGTGAGGGGGGCGGAGATTTTCCTAACCCCTCTCTCAACCTTTTCCACAAGGCGTGTCAGATCGATCTCGCAACGACCACAGGTGGGACAAGAGACAATCTCAACGCCCCGTTTACGAATGTCCAAGGCCCTCAATATTCCATAGCCCACCTGGACCTCTTCCACGGGGTCCCCGGTTAATGAGACCCGGAGCGTATCTCCGATGCCCTCGCTGAGCAAAAGTCCGATGCCGATGGAGGATTTAACAATCGCCGCAGACCCTTTTCCCGCTTCTGTCACGCCCAGATGGAGTGGGTAATCTGATTTTTTTGAAAACAGGCGGTAGGCTTCCACCGTCCGCAAAACATCCGAAGCCTTCAAAGAGACTTTAATCAGATGAAAACTGAGATCCTCCATCCATTCGATCGTGCGCAACGCGCTTGAAACCATGGCTTCCGGAGTGGTTCCCCCAAACCGTTTTAAGAGGTCTTTCTCTAAAGAACCGGAATTCACTCCTATACGGATTGCAACGGAACGATTTTTCGCCGCCGTGACAAGGGGCCTTAAACGATCTTTTCCTCCGATATTTCCAGGGTTGATACGGAGACCATCTGCTCCTGACTCGATAGCCCTCAGAGCCAGGTGTGAATGGAAGTGGATATCTGCAATGAGGGGAATCCGAATCCTTTTCTTTATCTCGGTGATCGCCCGGGCCGCTTCTTCATCCACCACAGCGACCCGGATGATTTCGCAGCCTGCCCCTTCGAGAAGCCGAATTTGACGCGCGGTCTTCTCGATATCCCTCGTATCCGTCTTGGTCATCGATTGGACAGAGATCGGTGCGTCCCCTCCGATCCTAACAGGGCCAATAGAGATCTGACGTGTTTTTCTTCGTTGAATCATGGAATTCAATTTCAAATTTGAGATCTCAAGAGCTGTATTTTTTAATCTGAAATTTACAAACCGATATCTGAACTCTTTCTTCGGGAGGCTCTCCAACTCTCAACGATGAAATAGAGTGTGGGTACGAAGACCAGCGTGAGGACCGTGGAAACCGATAGTCCACCGATCACCGCGATCGCCAAAGAGGCATTGGCCTCAGCGCCCTCTCCCAATCCCAGGGCCATGGGTATCAATCCGCAAATGGTCGTGAGGGTAGTCATCAGAATTGGCCTGAGTCGGATTCTTCCAGCCCGGATGATAGAATCTTTCAGCTCGGCTCCCTCCTCCTTCCGGAGGCGGTTGATGTAATCGATCAGGATGATGGCATTGCTCACCACGATCCCAACCATCATGATGATCCCGATGAAAGAAACCACACTCAGCGTATTTCCAGTAAGATAGAGCGCCCAAATCACGCCGATGAACCCCAACGGAACCGAGAACATGATCAGGAACGGGTGGAGCAAAGAGGCAAACTGAGAGGCAAGCACCATGTAAACCAGAAGGATGGCAAGGGCCAGGGCAAAAACGAGGTTCCGGAAGGCCTCCTGCTGTTCAAGTCGGGCTCCTTTGAGAGATACCGTAAATTCTTCCGGGATCTTCATCTGGGAAATCTTCATTTCAATCTCAGCGGCAATGGAGCCGAGGTCCCTGCCGCTCGTATTTGCCGTCACATGAATGATCCGTTGCTGATATTTCCTCTCCAATTGAATAGGAGAAAGGATGTGTCTCAGCTCAACGACATTTTCCAGAGCGGCAACTCTGTTACCTGAAACAGGCAGGGGGAGCCGCGCCAGATCTTCAGGACGTTTTCTGTCTTCCTCTCTAAGACGGACCCTGACATAGTGCTCCCGACCCGTCTTTGGATCGACAAAGATGGCCGACTCATCCCCTTCAATGGCATGCCTGACCACCGCTGCCACCCGTGAGGTTGTCAACCCCAGCGTTGCCGCACGGTCCTGGCGGACTCGAACCTGGTACTCCGGAAGACCATCCTCCCGACCAACCTGGATATCGGTAACCCCTCGAACCTCTTTAAGGTACCCTTCGACCTCCTTGGCCAAACGGCTTCCTGTTGCCAGATCGTATCCGAGAATCTCTACATCAATCGGGTCATCATTTCCGAAGGTGATGATTCGAGTAACAAGACCACCCGGATAGATAGAGAACGTCGCCCCCGGAATCTGTCTTATCTTTTCCCTTAATGAGCGGCCAACCATATCAGAGGATCGGCTTCTCTCTGATTGGTCAAACAGCATCAGCGACGCGTTGGCGGTATGGGGACCTGCAAATCGACCGCTGAAGATGACATTCCCCCCCGTGCCTGAGCCGGATCTGGACCAGAGGGACCTCAGTTCCGGAACCTCCTCGAAGATAATGCCTTCTACCTTATTGACCACCTTTACGGTCTCATCAAGAGAGGAACCCACAGGAAGACGAATGGCCATCCTGAGCTGTCCCTCGTCCGTCGTAGGGAAAAATTCGGTTCCAAGTAACGGGATGAGAAAAAGACTCCC
The DNA here is from genome assembly GCA_964353925.1 of uncultured Syntrophaceae bacterium. Lineage (GTDB taxonomy): Bacteria > Desulfobacterota > BSN033 > BSN033 > UBA1163 > CAVQFR01. The sequence continues at coordinate 3,799 of CAYGWV010000067.1, forward strand.
GATAAAAATCCCAATGACCCCAGTGATCACCATCTTTCGATGAGACAGGGACAGATCGAGAAGGGATTGGTAATGCTGATCCACCCAGAGGAAGAAGGGCCGGGTCTTCTGAAAGACCTTCTGGGTCCACGAAGTTTTTTTCGATTCTTTTCGAGGTTTGAGAAACTTGGCGGTTAAAACGGGCACGAGGGTCAGTGAATCAAAAAGGGATGCCAGCAGAGAAAAGGCAACGGTGTAGGCCATCTGGAGAAAGAGCACCGCAGCAACTCCTTTCACAAAGGCCAGAGGGATAAAGACGATGATACTGGTGATGGTCGCCGCAATGACCGGCGTGCTCACCTCCTTTGCTCCTTTGTAGGAAGCCTCTTCAGGAGGCTCCCCCATCTCAATATGGCGGTTGATGTTTTCCAGGACGACGATGGCATCATCCACCAAGCGCCCGACACCCAGCGCCAGGCCTCCAAGGGTCATGATGTTTAATGAGAAATTTCCAAAATAGAGGAGCACGAAGGTAGAAACGATGGAGATAGGGATAGAATGTGCAATGATCAAGGTGCTCGTCCCGCTTCCGAGAAAGATGAGGATGATCGCGACCGACAGGAGCGCCCCCATGATCGCTTCGTGCTGGAGATTCTTAATCGATTTTCGAATAAACGTGGATTGGTCTGAGATGACTTCGATGGTGATCCCTTTAGGGAGTTCTTTTTGAATCTGGGGCAGCGCCTTTAAGACATTATCGACCGTGGAAACCGTGTTGCCCCCGATCTGCTTCAGGATGTTGATGATGACCCCCCTTGTCCCGTTGACATGGACCTCGGTTTCGGCATCCTCAAAACCATCTACCACCTTCCCGACATCCCTGATACGGACAGGAACACCGTTATGCTGCTGAACGACGATCTCCTCGATATCTTTAAATTCCCCAGTTCGACCGATGGTTCGGACCATGTAATCCTTCTTCTCTCCCTTGAGGATTCCTCCCGGGAGGTCCGTATGGCCCGCCTTTACAGCTTCTGAAACTTTGTCGATAGAAAGGTTTAGCCCTTCCAGTTTTCTACGGTCGAGATCGATCTGTATTTCACGGATCTTTCCGCCTCCGACATTGGCAGAAGCCACCCCCTTAAGGCTTTCAAGCCTTGGGGCGACGAAGTCCTCGCCCAATTCCCTTAACCGGTATTCATCCATAGGACCCTTAACAGAAAGGGAGAGGACGGAGATGGAGGAAGGATCAAATTTGTAGATCACGGACTCCTTAGCCTCTACAGGAAAGTGATTCTTGATCTGGCTCAGGGCCTGCTGGATATCAGTAGCAGCGACATCGAGGTTTGCCCCCCAATAGAACTCAACAATGACATTCGAAATCCCTTCCCTGGACCGGGATGAGATGTAACGTACATTTTGGATTCGGCTTAACCGTTTCTCGATGGGCCTCGTGAGGGTAATTTCAATGTCTTCAGGACTTGCCCCTTCATATTCCGTTGAAACGGAAACAATGGGGTAGGAAATGTCAGGGAAGAGATCGATGGCAAGATGCTGGAAGGCAATCACTCCAAGAAGGATGATCCCGATGGCCATCATGAACCGGGCTACGGGATTCTTCAGAGAGCCTTTGATCAGATCCATATGATCTTAACTCCCTTCAACGACCCGGACGGCCGAACCTTCTTTGATCAATTGCTGCCCCTTGATAATGACCTGATCTCCATGATTCAATCCTTTCAGGACTTCTACCATATGGTCCTGTTCGTAGCCAATCGTGATGGGCCTCCGGACCGCTTGCTTCCCTTCAACCACAAAAACGCACATCTCGTTCTTCGCTTCCAGGATTGCTTCTCTCGGGATGACCAGGGTCTGAGGCTTTTCCAGAAGGACAACCTCCACGCTGGCAAACATCCCCGGCTTGAGAGACCGATCCGCGTTGTGGATATAGACCTCGGCCTGAAGCGTTCGGGTAGAAAGATCGAGCGCTGAATTGATCTTCTCCACCCTTCCCTCAAAGACCCTCCCCGGATAAGATTCGGTTCGAATCTTTGCTTTCATCCAGGCTTTTAAGAGGGGTATATCCTTTTCCAGAACATTGGCCACTATCTTTAAGGTCTCTGTGTGGACAAGGCTCACCAGGGGAGTGGAAGGAGAGACCAGGGCTCCGGCATCCATATACTTCCGGCTGACTTCCCCCCGGAAGGGCGCGACGATCTTTGCGTTCTGAAGGCGAGTTCTCTCCTGTTCTAAGATCGCCTCCATTTCCCTCAACTTTGCCTGGCTTCCCTCTCTCACTTCCTGGCGGGCTCCTGCTCGAAGTAGTTTGAGTTGTTGCTGGTTTGATGCCAATTGAGCTTCCGCCACGGTGTATTCCATCTCGGCACCATCCATCTCTTTTTTTGAAATTACTTGTCTTCTAAATAGAGCTTCAATCCTTTCGCGATGAAGTCTGGCGTTTTCAAAACGGGATTGAGCCTGCTTGACCGCTTCCTCTGCCTGGCCCAATTCTTCTGTTCTTGTCCCAGTTTCGAGCTCTGATAGTTGGGCCTTTGCCTGAGCCACCTTGGCTTCGATTTCCCTCACCTTCTGCAAAAAATCGGTCCGGTCGACCTGGGCGATCACCTGCCCCTGCTTCACGATATCACCGATATGCACGTCGATCCGTTCCAGATATCCCGACACCTTAGGAAAGAGATCAACCTGCATGAGAGGCAGAACATCGCCGGTGACCTTGATGGAATAAGTGAGAGGTTTACTCACGACGGGGGTAACTTGTACGGGGACCTCCATCCGGGCGGCTCGCTGGGTTCCCGTTCGCTTCTGTGTGAAACCCCATCCCCGATAAAGTGTCAATCCAGCCAACATAATGACTATTGCCAGAAGAACCCATTTCCAGTGTCCTCTTCTTTCTTTCAATGGGGCCTGGAGAGGCATTTTGTTCTTCACGTTCCTTGTTCCCAAGAGGCCAAGTACTTTGCTTGTTCTTTGGTCAGTTGATCGATCTGGATGCCCATCGAAAGAAGCTTGATCCGGGCGATCTCCTGGTCAATCTCAAGAGGAACGGGATAGACTTTTTTCTCCAGAGTTCGATGATACTTCACCAAGTATTCCGAGGCAAGCGCTTGGTTGGCAAAACTCATATCCATGACACTCGAGGGATGGCCCTCTGCCGAGGCGAGATTGATCAATCTCCCTTCCCCCAACAGATAGACTCTCCGTCCCTGCTTGAGCTGGAACTCCTCTACAAAATCACGAACTTTTCGTCGAGAGAGCGTCACTTCACGGAGCCCGTCCAAATCGAGTTCCACGTTAAAGTGTCCTGAATTGGCGATAATGGCTCCCTCTTTCATCTTCAAGAAATGTTCCTTCCGGATGACGTTCACATTCCCAGAGACGGTGCAAAAGATATCTCCGACTTCAGCTGCCTCGGCAATCGGCATGACCCGGTACCCATCCATGACCGCTTCCAGGGCCCTGAGGGGACTCACCTCGGTGACGATGACGTTGGCCCCCATCCCTTTTGCCCTCATCGCCAACCCCTTCCCGCACATCCCATATCCTGCGACGACAAAAATCGCCCCGGCCATCAAACGATTGGTGGCCCGGATGATCCCGTCGATCGTCGACTGCCCTGTTCCATACCGGTTATCAAAAAAGTGCTTGGTCTCGGCATCGTTGACCGCGACGATCGGAAATTGCAATACTCCGGTACTTTCCATGGAACGCAGTCGAATCACACCAGTTGTCGTCTCCTCGGTCCCACCGATTACCCCCTTGATCATTTCCCCCCTTTTGGAGGGAGAAAGCCCTTCCGCCCATTTTCGAACGGAAGGAGAGAGCTCCCTCCACTTTTTCAGAGCTATGAAGTGGAGGGAAGAGACCAGATCTGCCCCATCGTCCATCGTAAGATTTGGAAAGTGAGCCAACGCCTTCTGGATGTGAGTATAATAGGTTTTACTGTCCTCCCCTTTGATGGCAAAGACAGGAATATTTAATTCCTTGACGAGGTAAGCGGCCACATCATCCTGAGTGCTTAAAGGGTTGGAAGCACAGAGGGCGAGCTTCGCCCCGCCCGCTAAGAGGGTCCTCATCAGTGCCGCTGTCTCGGTGGTCACGTGAAGGCAGGCTGAAAGACGGACCCCCTTCAGCGGCTTCTCTTTTTCAAAACGCCTCCGGACCAATGTTGAAACGGGCATGGCCATCTCTGCCCATTCCATCCGAAGCCGCCCCTTCTTGGCTAGTGAGATATCTTTTATATCGTAATCCATCTTTTCTCCCTCGATAGTCAGGAGTTCGGAGTTTATAGTTCGGAGATTTAATAAAAAACCTCGGAACTCCGAACTCATTACCCTGAACTAGCTAATTGTTTAAAGGCCTGCGGCTTTCCTCAGCTCTTCTGCCCGATGGGTTTTCTCCCATGTAAACCCAGGTTCCTCTCGACCGAAATGGCCATAACAGGCCGTCCTTTTGTAGATCGGCTTGAGAAGATCAAGATACTTGATGAGCGCCTTGGGTCTCATGTCAAAATGTTCACGAATAATCTTCGCAATCTTGTCCGGCGATATCTTTGAGGTTCTTGAGGTATCGATCATGACAGAGACGGGCTCTGCCCTCCCGATGGTGTAGGCAATTTGAACTTCACATTTTTCGGCCAGGCCCCCTGCGACCACATTCTTGGCAATATGCCTGGCCATATAGGAGGCACCTCGGTCCATCTTCGAAGGGTCTTTCCCTGAAAAACAACCTCCCCCATGACTCCCCACTCCCCCGTAGGTATCCACAATGATTTTTCTTCCCGTCAGACCACAATCGGCCTTCGGCCCTCCCACCACAAAGCGTCCTGTCGTATTGACATAGTATTTGGTGTTCTTATCGCGAAGGCTCTCAGGAATGATTTTGAAGATGACCTCTTCGATAATCCCTTCCCTGAGCCTTTCATAGGGAACGCTTTCTGAGTGCTGCGCAGCAATGACGACCGAATCCACACGGGTCGGCTTTCCGTTGATATACTGGATCGTCACCTGAGACTTTCCGTCAGGCCTCAGAAAGTCGAGGATCTTGTTCTTCCGCACCTCGGCCAATCGGCGGGTCAGGCGGTGGGCAAAAATGATGGGCATCGGCATGAGCTCCGGGGTTTCATTGCAGGCATAGCCGAACATCAACCCCTGATCCCCGGCTCCCTGTTCATGATCTCCGGATTCATCGACCCCTTGCTTGATGTCGAAGGATTGCTCATCAATGGAAGTGATTACCGCACAGGTCTCCCAATCGAAGCCCATCCCTGAGTTATTGTATCCGATCTCTTTGATCGTCTCACGGACGATGGACGGCATATGGACATAGCAAGAAGTGGTAATCTCTCCTGCAATAATGGCCATTCCTGTGGTGACCATCGTTTCACAGGCAACCCGTGCCCGAGTATCTTGAGCGATGATCGCATCCAGGATGGAATCCGAAATCTGATCAGCCACCTTATCGGGATGACCCTCGGTAACCGATTCTGAGGTGAACAAAAAGTCTGTCATTGCCATGGAATATTTCCTCCTTTTCTTCCCTCACCTCATCCCTCTTCCTCAAGGAAAGAAGGGAGGGCGAGGGGTTTTAGGTTCTACTCTCCTCTGGATAGCTTTCGATAAAATCTCCGGGAAATCTTTTGGCCATCCAGCTTCGTAAGAAACATTCAATCTCTGAGGCCGTCGGAAATTGGAACAACTGTTCGACTAAGGAACGGGCCTCCTCAAATCTCGCCTTTCGGAGCACCTTCTTCACTTTCGGGATGGATATCGGGTTCATGCTGAATTCATCCAGGCCCAATCCCAAAAGGACGACGGCATAGAGGGGCTCTGCCGCCATCTCTCCGCAAATCGCTACCGGAATCCCAGCCTCATGACCTGACCGGACTACCCATCGGATGATTCTCAGAACGGCCGGATGAAGAGGCTCGTAGAGGTAGGATACGTGCTCATTGATCCGATCGACGGCCAACGCATATTGGATCAGGTCATTCGTTCCGATGCTGAAGAAATTTACCTCTCTGGCTAAAATATCGGCGATGTCCGAGGCAGAGGGAATCTCAATCATGGCCCCGATCTGGATTTCCTCCTCAAAGGGTATTTTGGCCTTGGCGAAACTCTTCTTCACCTCTTCTAAGATAGCCTTTGCCTGCCGGACTTCTTCAATCCCCGATATCATGGGAAGAAGGATTTTCAGTTTTCCATAGACACTGGCTCGCAAAATTCCTCTCAGCTGAGTTTTAAAGATTTCGGTCTCCTTGAGACTGAACCGGATTGCCCTCAACCCTAAGGCCGGATTCAACTCATTGTTCTTCGAATAACCGGGAAGAAATTTATCGCCACCGATGTCTAACGTGCGAATCGTCGCCGTGGCAGGGTAAATACTCTCCAACAGACCTCGGTAAGTTTTGAAATGCTCTTCTTCCGTGGGGAGGTCTTTCCGATTGAGATAGAGAATTTCAGTGCGATAAAGCCCGACCCCTTCAGCGCCATGCATCTTGGCGGAGGGGATCTCCTCCACCATTTCAATATTGGCCTGGAGACGGACACGAATTCCATCGCGGGTCTCTGCCGCCAGAGAGGCATACTTAAGGATCTCACGCCCGATCGGTTTGGTCCGGCGTTTCCGCTCGAGAAAGGGCCGGGAGACTTCCTCCGTGGGGTTGATCACCACCTCTCCGGTCTCTCCATTGAAGATTAAGAGGTCTCCCCCATTGATGAGGGAAGTCGCGACTTCGACCCCTACGACAGCCGGGATGCCCAGAGATCGGGAGAGGATGGCGGTATGGGAAACCTTGCCACCGATATCCGTGATGAACCCGGCCACATGTTCGAGGTTCATCTGGAGGGTATCCGCTGGAGAGAGGTCATGGGCGACGACAATCACTTTCCCTTTGATCTTGGTGATATCGTCATGTTTCGTCCCCAGAAGGTTTCGAAAAATCCTCGCCGCAACATAATGAAGGTCGCTGCGCCGTTCCATCAAATATTCGTCTTCGATGGCCTTAAAGGCCGTGTCGAGCTTCTCCAGGGTGAGATCCAGAGCCCATTCCGCATTCAGCTTTTTCTTTCGGATCGTATCCACCGTATCCTGAAGCAGCATCTCATCTTTTAAAATCATCGAGTGGACATCCAGGATAAAAGAATGCTTACGCACTTCAGGGTCCAAAATCTTTTCTTTGATCTCCCCCAACTGATCCTCCGATTCTTGGACCGCACGGAGAAACCGCTTCACTTCTTCTTCGACCCGTTCTCGACCGATTCGCTTCTGAGGAAGACGAACTTTGAATCGTTCAAGCAAATAGGCTTTTCCGATGATGATCCCAGGAGAAGCCCCGATCCCTTGGATAAATTTATTGATCTGTTGCTGAACAGCCATTCCTATTCTTCACCGAATTTATTCTGAATCAATTCACCCAGGGTCTGGATCGCCTGGACCGCATCTTTTCCTTCTGCCTTCAGCGTGATCTTCGACCCCTTTGAAGCGGCTAACATCAGGATGCCCATGATCGACTTCCCATTGACCTCCAGGCTATCCTTCTCGAGGGTAATCTCGGAGGCAAAGCGATTGGCCGTTTTAACCAATAGAGCCGCTGCCCGTGCATGAAGCCCTAAGCGATTTCGAATCGTAAAGGTCTGCACTTCCATCTCAATTTTTATGAAAATTGCGCAAAGCGCCCGCCTGCCAAAGAACTTGCCCGCTCTCCAACGTCATTACATTACGCCGGACGGGTCCGGCAAGCAGGCATAGCGCACAGCGATTTTTGCTTTTTATTCTCAACTCTCAAACTCATCACTCCGAACTCTTGTACGGAACGTTTTCAAACCGTTCCCTAACGAACTCCTAACTCTTCTTCTTATCCACTCGTTTCTTAAGCACCTCACTGGCTCGATTGATGTTTCTTTGACCATAATCGGTGATAAAAGCAGCCAGGGTTTCAAGATCCATGTCGTTCTGATAGGTCGCTAATTTCAGCAGCATGGGGAGGTTGACTCCTGTGATCACTTCTATCTTCTTCTCTTCCAAGAAGGAGAGGCTGATATTGGAAGGGGTCCCTCCATACATATCCGTCAAGATGAGTACCCCTCGTCCGATATCCACTTTTCGGATGGCGGCGATGATCTTTTCCCGGATCTCCTCGGATCCTTCCTTCGGATCGATCGAAACAGGTTGAAACTGTTTCAACTCTTCTCCCACCACCAGCCGAGCAGCGCAGATCATCTCCTCAGCCAGGTGGCAATGCGTCACTACAACCACCCCCACCATCTCTCCTCATCCCTTCTCCGCATCGCGGTGTTGTATAGACAGGAACACTCCTCTCTTCGTGACTTCCTCCCGGAGCATCTCTGCCAATTGGTTGACGATGACAATGGACCGATGCCTCCCACCGGTACATCCCACAGCAATCGTCAAATGAGTCTTTCTCTCCCTTTCATACAGGGGGAGAAGAAACCGAATTAGTCCTTGAAGGTGTCTCAAAAATTCTTTTGTCTCCTCCCATTGGAGGACATATTCCGCTACCTTCGGATGATCCCCGTTGAATCGTTTTAGCTCTTCCACAAAATAAGGATTGGGTAAGAAGCGGACATCCATCAAGAGGTCCGATTCAAAAGGAATTCCAAAGCTGTATCCGAAGGAAAGGAGGGTGACCGTCATCTGGTTTGAAGGTCTCCCCTCCTGGGCATACTGTTGGATTTTTTCTTTCAGTTGATGGACATTGAGTTGGGAAGTATCAATCACCTGCTGAGCCATATCCCTGATGGCTTGAAGTCGTTCTCGTTCCAAACGAAGCCCCTCTCGAATAGATCCGCCAACGGCCAAAGGGTGCTGACGGCGGGTCTCGCTGAATCGCCTCATCAGAATAGGGTTGGACGACTCCAGAAAAAGGATTTCGATCGGATACCCCTCCCTCTTTAGATCTTGGATGATTCTTCTCGAATCCTTTAAAAAATCCTTCTCCCCTTCGGCACCCCTTGCCTGCTCCGGACCAGTCCCGCCGCTGGCGGGATTCGGGGCCGGCACGGAACCAACATCGTTGCGGATCTGGGGAGAGTCAGGATAGGAGGCTTCTCCGCGAATATCCTCCACCACGGCCACCTTGGAGATCTTTCCTCCGGATTGTTCACAGAGTTCTATGAATTTAGGCAAAAGGAGGATGGGAAGGTTATCGACACAATAATAACCAATATCTTCTAAGGCTTTGATGGCCGTTGTTTTGCCGGACCCGGAAAGACCACTGATGAGAATCACCCGTATGTTCTTCACTCCACTTCATCCTCAATCCCAAATCTGTCTCCCCCTCTTTCTTCCATCTTGCGAAGAAGTTTTTTCTCAAACTCCAACGCCGAATCGTATCCCATCACTTTCAAGAGATGATTGCGGACGGCGACTTCGATGATGGTCGTCAAATTCCGAGCGGGCGTGACGGGGATTCTCATCATGGGTAGCTCCACGTCCAATATCGAAAACTTTTCCTCCTCAAACCCCAAGCGGTCATACTCCTGGTGGGTGTCCCATTCCCCCAGTTCCAAGACGAGCTCGATCTTCTTCTTCTCACGGATGGCCTCCACACCAAAAAGGCTTCGAATGTTGATGATCCCCAAGCCCCGGATCTCCATGTGGTGCTGGATGACTTCGAAACCGCTTCCGATCACAGAAGAGGGAGATCGCTTCTGGATATGAACCATATCGTCCGCCACCAATCGGTGCCCCCGGAGAATCAAATCCAACGCACATTCACTTTTCCCGATGCCACTTTTCCCCAGGATCAAGACACCGACTCCATAAACATCCATGAGGACACCGTGGAGGCTGCTGGTGGAGGCAAGTTTCTCCTCTAAGAATTTGGTGATCCGCTCGATGAAATCGATAGAACGGAGATTGGTCCGAAAGACAGGGATCCCTCTCTCCTCCGATTCCCGGAGAAGAAGTTCGGGGATTTCCAACCCCTGAGTGACGACCAAACAGGACAAGGGCAGACTACAGATCTGATGAATTACCTTCTCCTTCATCTCAGGAGTGAGTGTTTTTAAATAAGTCGCTTCCGTGTTGCCGATAATCTGAAGGCGTTCGGGGTTGATGAATTGGATAAACCCCGCCATGGCCAATCCCATCTTTTGGACCTGCGAATGGGTGATCTTCTTCTTGAGCCCTTTTCGCCCGGCCATCAGGGTCAGTTCCAAATGGCGTTCTTGATTCTGCTCCAATTCTTGTGCGAGGAGACCGTCCATCGATTAATATTTCTCATCCTCTACGGAGAGGATTTGGAAAAGCTCTCTCTGGGAATGAGCGTCCATCAATCTCTTCTTGAAGGAAGATTCTTTCAGCAAGGTGACAATACGACTCAAGAGCTTTAGATTCTCCACGGCCGAATTCTCCGGGGCCATGACTAAAAAGAAGAGCTGACTGGGTTTTCCATCAATGGAATCAAAATCCACACCCTTGACAGAACGACCAAAACAGATGAAAAAGTCTTTCAACTTTTTCAGTCGGCCATGGGGGATGGCAATTCCTTCTCCAATTCCCGTCGATCCCAGTTTTTCTCGTTCCAGGAGGACTTGAAGCAGTTCTTCGACAGAGGTGACTTGGCAGGGCTTCACCAAGACGCTTGATAATTCCTTGAGTATGGATGGTTTGTCCGCCCCCTGCAGGTCGGGAATCACCCGCTCTTCATTTAGATAATCCATGATCTTCATCATTCCTTCTCAACCGCCTCCCTATTTCGGATGAGCCTCCACCCATCCGTAACTCCCGTCTTTAGACCGATAGACGACGTTCATCTGCCCGGAATCCGAATTGAAAAATACCAAAAAATCCTTTTTCGAAAGGCGCAATTGAGAGAGCGCTTCCTCAAGAGACATGGGTTTGGCGACCGTTCGTCTCCGCTGGACGAGGGAGGAAAGATCTCCTTCTTCTTTCTCCTCTCCGGCCTTTCCGCTCCGTCGGAGGGGGGACTTCGGTGAAGAGGAATCAGCTCTTTTTCGTCTTGCCTTCTCCCTCCGTTCACGAACCTGTCGCTCCATCTTGTCCACCATCTGATCGATGGCGGCATAGAGATCGTTATCCCTTCCCTGGCTATTGAAAATCCCTCCGTTCCCAACAACGGTGATCTCTGCAATATGCCGGAATTTTTCAACCGCCAGAACGACATGGACTTCCCTCGGGTTCTCAATATATTTTCGAAGTTTCTCCACCTTCTCCTTCACATAGGCCTTGACCCCTTCGTGGGTCTTCATGTGTCGAAATGTCACTGCGACCTGCATTTGTCAGCTCCTTATCATCATCGTGGTTGATGGGATGGATGGCACACGACAATATGCAAAACTTCTATGCGTGTTAAACGATCTTCCTCCGTTCGTTGGAGGAAAGGATTTTCATCATCTCCCGATATTTTGAAACCGTTCTCCGAGCGATATGGATATTCATTCCTTGGAGAATCTGGACCAGTTTTTCATCGCTATAGGGTTTCTTCGGATCTTCTTTAGCGATGATCTCCCGAACCAGAGTCTTGACACTCTCCGAGGCCATCGTCTCGCCTTGCGTGGAGGTGATCCCTGCATTGAAGAAGAACTTTAATTCATAAATTCCTTGGGGGGTATGAATATACTTGTTGTGGGTCACCCGGCTAATCGTCGATTCGTGCATCTGGATATCCTCTGCCACATCCCGCAACACCAGAGGTTTGAGAGCCTGAATCCCCCTATCTAAAAACCCCCTTTGAAATGTCACAATGCTTTTCGCCACCTTGTAAATCGTCCTTTGTCGTTGGTGAATGCTGCGGATCAGCCAAAGGGCGGATCGCATTTTGTCTTGAATATATTTTCGATCTCCTTCCGGAGCGAGACGGCTGCCGTTGAGGACATTTCGGTAAAGAGAATTGATTTTTAGTCTCGGGACTCCGTCATCGTTCAGGTAGATGACATAATCTCCCTCGACCTTGTAAACATAGACGTCGGGGACGATCTCTTGGACCGCTTCTCCTCCGAAGGCTTTTCCGGGTTTGGGATCCAATTTGGAAATGAGCGAGGCAGCGCGATTCACTCGCTCCAGAGACGCTCCCAACCGCTTCGCAATCGCCGGATAATTTCGATTTTTCAACAGAGAGAGATGTTCGGAAACGATTCTTTCTGCGAGAGAGTCTCGAGGACTTATCTGCTCCAGCTGGATCAGGAGACATTCTTTCAAATCTCTCGCCGCCACCCCTACCGGGTCGAACTGTTGAACTTTCCGCAGGACTCTCTCCACCACCTCCATCGGAAGATGGGTTTCCGAACAGATATCTTCCAGGGAGATCTTCAGATACCCATCCTCGTCCAGGTTTCCGATGATCCACGTCCCGGCATCATGTTCTTCTTCTGTGAAGCGTGAGAGTTGGAGTTGCCAATGAAGATGATCGGTGAGAGTTGTTCTCTTCGAAAGGAAATTTTCAAACGAGGGTCTTTCTTCCCCATCGGAGGAACTCTTCTGAAATGGGGTGAGGTTGGAATTCTCTAAATAGTTCTCCCAATCGAACTCATCTGTTCCCTCTCCAGTTCCTTTCACTTCCGGAGTCACCTCGGGTTCCGGAGCAGTCTCGGCTTCCGCCTGCTCGGTCACCGGGGCTTCACCTTCTGCAGTCTCCCTCCCCTCTTCCGTTTCCTCCAGGAGTGGGTTCTCCTTCATCTCCTGGCTGATCAGGTCTACCAGTTCAAGGCGTGTTAATTGGAGAAGGCGAATCGCCTGTTGAAGCTGAGGAGTAATCACCAACTGTTGAACGAGCTTGGGTGTCAGTTTGAGCTCTAAAGCCATCTCACTCCCATCATCTCCCTGATGCAGGGGAACCTATTCCTTTTTCCCATCTTCTCCGCTCCGGCGTCTTCCCCCTAACTCGAACCCGTCTCCCAAATAGATCTTTCTTGCCTTCTCGCTCTGAGCAATCTTTTCAGGAATCCCTTCTTCCAGGATTCGTCCCTCGTTGAGGATATACGCCCGGTCGCAAACGCCCAATGTTTCTCGAACGCTGTGATCTGTTATTATAATCCCAATTCCTTTTGATTTCAATTGGCGGATAATGGCCTGGATATCTAACACGGCGATAGGATCAATCCCGGAAAAAGGTTCATCTAAAAGGATGAACGAAGGTGAGAGCACCAGGGCTCGTGTAATCTCCACCCGCCTGCGCTCTCCTCCTGAGAGGACATAGGCCTTCTGTTTTCGTAAGGAGGTGAGTCCCAATTCATCCAGAAATTTCTCCAACCGGTTTTTTCGCTCCTCTTTGGAGAGAGGGAGCGTCTCCAAAATCGCCATCAAATTCTCTTCGGTCGTCAGTTTTCTAAAGACCGATGGCTCTTGAGGAAGGTATCCGATCCCTTTTCGCGCCCGTAAATACATGGGGAGGGAAGTAATCTCTTCGTCGTTGAGATAGATCTTCCCACTGTTAGGTTGATACAGCCCGACGATCATATAAAAAGTGGTGGTCTTTCCTGCCCCATTCGGTCCCAATAATCCCACGACTTCTCCGCCTTGGATCCTAATATTCACAGAATCCACCACTTTCTTACGACGAAAGGACTTGGTTAAACTCTCACATAAAATGTGCGACATGGTATTTCCCGGCAGATAGCTTATAGCAGATAGCCTATGGCCAAAACCTGAACGATTGACTATTCGCCATCAGCGATTCGCCATAAGCTCATCACTATTTTTTCCTTCCCTCTCTCGGCTTTTTCTCCTCCCCTTCCTCTTTGGCCGGTGGAGTAAGGCTCGTGCTGACACGCCCCCCCTTTCCCGGTTCCACAACGCTTCTTTCCTCTTCGACGTAAAAGGTGATTCGCTCCCCCCGGATCACATTCGTTCCTTCGCGAACCACTGCATCTCCATCCAGAACCACTTTATTCTTATCCTGATCAAAGGTAACTTTTTGGCCAGTTGCCCGGCGATCCAGTTGGACGACTTTCACATTGCCGGTCGCGATAATCTCCTTCAGTTTTTTCGTATCAGGATCGTAAATGATGACGAGTGTGTTGGCATAGAGCGTCACGTCTTCCTGTTTGGCTACCACATTTCCCTTATAGGTAACCGTATTCGTTTTCTGATCTGCCTCAAGCCTATCTGAGTCAATATAAATGGGAGCACGGCTGGCAGTAAATCCAAATCCCTTATCGGTCTTGAGCGCTTTCTCTCCACCCTTTCCGCCCCCCGGGTTTTCCTGCGCCTCCCCGGAAATGAAAATGTGGAAAAGGGAAAATAGAACGATGAGAAGACCGATTCCCCCGCTCCGGTTCATATCTTTTTTCCTCCTCTCAGCTGGGTCTTAACCTGGCTGAGAATTTTGAAGGTCTTGGCCTCGACATTGACTAACATCCCTCTGCCTGTCAATCGAATCTGTTCCCCGTCGATCTCCACAGGATCGGCGGTACTCACGATTTTCTCCGAATGGCAATACGAAGCGGAATGGGTCTTGAGCTGATACCCATCGCTCGAGGTAAGCACCACATCCCCCAACAAGTCTACATTTTTCGAGTCCTGATAAACCTTCCCCTGTTTTCCGGTGAGATAGATGATTCGTCCCTCTTTCGCATAAAAAGTGACCTTCACGTCCTCCAAGACCATCATGTTCTGTTCTTGGTATTGGTGGACAGATTCTGCCTCCAATTCCCAAGTCTTTTGGCCCTGTTTATCCTCCACAAATCGAATCTTTTTCAGTTGCATATCAGCCCCTTCGGTGGAAACCTTTGGAAGCTTCTCCACGGCTTCCAAAGCTTTTCTCGCCCGAAGGTTTGCCCGAAGACTAACGAGGACAATACCACCGATCAACACAATCAATAATAAAATGACGATCTTCGTTTTTCTCATAATCAACCATCTTGCTCAAGGTTCAAAGTTGAAAGCTCAAAGGTAATATCTTTCTGCCTTGAGCCTTGAGCCTTGAGCCTTGAGCCTTGGGCTTTTCACACCACGCCCGCTTTCAGAAGATCATGAAGATGAATAATCCCCACGGGTACTTTGTCTCCTGCTTTGTTGAAGACAAAGAGGGAAGTAATTGAATATTCCTCCATCCGCTGTACGGCTCCCGCCGCCAATTCATCTTTTTCAATCCATTTTGGATTTTTCGTCATCACTTCAGAGGTCTCTCGATTAAAAAGATCGCTGAATTTTTCTAAAGCCCGCCTCAGGTCCCCGTCTGTAATCACGCCCACCAAATGCCCCTCCGCGTTGCAGACTCCCGTTACCCCTAATCGTTTCGAGGTAATCTCAAAAATGGCCTCTTTCATCAGCGTTCTCTCGGATACCATCGGAACAGCCTTTTCCACGTGCATCAGGTCTTCCACCTTCAGAAGAAGTCTCTTCCCCAATGCCCCGCCCGGGTGGAGCATAGCAAAATCTTCTTTTTTGAAATCCCGCTTCCCCATGAGAGCGATGGCTAAAGCATCTCCCAGAGCAAGGGTGGCTGTGGTACTGGCGGTAGGAGCCAAATTCAATGGACACGCTTCCTCTTTCACACGAATATCGAGAGTGACATCTCCCGCCTTTGCCAGGGGAGAGTTTAAATTTCCAGTGCAGGTGATCAATCGATTTCCATATCGCTTGATAAGAGGCAGAACTTCCAAAAGTTCTCGAGTCTCTCCGCTCTTGGAGATGGCGATGATCACATCCTCCTTCGCTAACATCCCAAAATCTCCATTCAATCCCTCCGCGGGGTGAAGGAAAAAGGATGGGGTCCCTGTGCTAGCGAATGTGGAGGAGATCTTCCGGCCTACGAGTCCCGATTTCCCCATGCCCATGATTACTACTTTCCCTTTACAGTGATAGAGTAACTCGACCGCCCGTGAGAAATTCTCGTCAATCCGTTCTGCCAAATCGAGAAGGGATTGGGCCTCTACCTTCAATACTCGCTTTGCCTCTTTCAGGATATCCAATGCCCTCTGTCCTCTCTCTGCCTTTAAATGGCTTTTATCTCTTTCGGCTTTGAGCTTTTTTTCTTTCTCTGGATCTTCGATCTCTTCCCTCGCCGAAGAGAGGCCTTGATGAACTCCCTGAAAAGGGGATGGGGGTCCATGGGTTTCGATCTAAACTCTGGATGGAACTGACATCCAAGAAACCAAGGATGGCCTTTCAGCTCGACGATCTCGACCAGCCCTTTATCAGGAGAAACGCCACTAAATGTCATCCCTGCTTTTCCCAAAATATCCATATACGTATTATTGAATTCGTAACGATGCCGGTGCCGCTCATTGATCAGTTTTTTATTATAAGCCTCCAGGGCCAAACTCCCTTCTTCGAGGCGGCAAGGATAAGACCCCAATCTCATCGTCCCCCCCTTCGGAGTGTCTGAGGACCGTCTCTGGGCGATCCGATCGCGATCCATCCACTCCTCCAGCAAATAGATCACCGGATGGAGGGTGTGGATATCGAACTCCGAGCTATTGGCTCCTTTCAGGCCGGCGCAGTGCCTGGAAATCTCAATCACAGCACACTGCATTCCCAGACAGATCCCAAAGTATGGAATTTGTTTCTCTCTCGCATATTGAATCGCCTTGATCTTCCCTTCGATTCCCCTGGTCCCAAACCCACCGGGGACGAGAATGCCATTGGCCTCCTTGAGAAAACGTTCTGGCCCCTCCTTTTCGACCTGCTCCGAATCAATATATTTGAGATTTACCCTGGCATCATTCGCGATGCCTCCGTGGATCAAGGCCTCGGTCAAGCTTTTATAGGATTCGACCAAGCTGACATATTTCCCCACTACCCCGATTGTGGTCTCGAAGCGGGGATGTTTGACCTTCTTGACGACCCGTTCCCAACCTTTTAAATTCGGCCGCCCCGTCCAGATATTGAGTTTTTCAACAATTTTTTCATCCAGTCCCTCTTGATGAAAAGCAGCGGGAACCTCATAAACCGTTTCCACATTTTTCGCTGTGATGACCGCGTCTTTATCCACGTTGCAGAAGAGGGCAATCTTCGCTTTGATATCGGGAGAGAGCATTCGGTCCGTTCGGCAGAGAAGAATATCAGGCTGGATACCTATTTCTCGAAGTTCCTTCACGCTATGTTGAGTCGGTTTGGTCTTTAGCTCCCCCGCTGTTTGGATGAAAGGAACCAGAGTGAGGTGAATATAGAGCGTATTCTCCCTGCCCACATCTCCCCGTATCTGTCGGATCGCTTCCAAAAAAGGAAGACTTTCGATGTCACCGACCGTTCCACCTACTTCGATGATGACAATGTCCACATCCTGGCCGAGGTCGAAGACCTTCGACTTGATCTCGTCGGTGATATGAGGAATCACCTGGACCGTGCTGCCCAGGTAGTCCCCCTTTCTTTCTTTGGAAATGACTGAATCGTAGATCTGTCCAGTGGTGAAATTATTCTTCTTCGACGTCTTGACATTGGTGTAGCGTTCGTAGTGCCCTAAATCGAGATCTGCCTCGGCTCCGTCATCGGTCACGTAAACTTCTCCATGCTGAAAAGGATTCATGGTCCCCGGATCTACGTTGATGTAGGGGTCGAACTTGAGAAAATTCACTTTCAACCCTCTGAGTTCCAGGAGGGCTCCCATCGATGAAGACGCCAATCCCTTCCCTAAAGAGGAGACCACCCCTCCTGTAACAAAAATATATTTTGTCCTCGCATTCGTCAAAAAAATCCTGCCTCTCTCTCAACACGAAGCACAGGGGCCCAAGAATCTTTCGATCAATTCAAATCCCTTCTCAATTGAGATTCCGGACCGACCCGCAGAAGCTTCATCAAATGTTTTCCCATGGGCGGATATCGCCCTCCCTTCGTTGGAATAAATGACATAAGGAACTGGGTCGGCTGTATGCGTTCTAACAGAAAGAGGAGTGGGATGATCGGGGAGGACCAAAACCTTATACCGTTTGAATTCCTCCATCCCTTCCAAGATGGTCCCGACGATCTTCTCGTCAAAGGCCTCGATGGCATCGATCTTCAACCGAAGATCTCCCATGTGGCCTGCTTCGTCCGGGGCTTCTACATGGACATATACAAAATCCTTTTCCCTCAACCCTCTCAGCGTATACTGAGCCTTCCCGTCATAATTCGTATCAAAGTATCCTGTGATCCCAGGGACCTCCAGCACCTCCAATCCTGCCAACATTCCAATCCCCTTGATCAGGTGGACTGCCGAGATCACGTAGCCATCCATCCCGAACCGTTCCTTCAGCGTGACCATGTGGGGTGAACGCCCCTGCCCCCAGAGCCAAATAGAGTTGGCAGGAAGGAGCCCTTTTGCCTCACGGGCCTGATTGACAGGATGATTCTTAAGAAGCCGTTGAGATTCTTTCATCAGAGCCAGGACAGGTTCCTCCGTTTGAGGAAGGAAGGGAGATATCTCTTTGCCGATGATGTCATGGGGAGGTGTGAGTTCCAGTTTCTCCAGACTTGAAAATCTGGCCGCTCCATTCTTCAAGACCATCAAATGCCGATAGCTTACTCCCGCATAGAATTGAATCTCATTCGTTCCCATCTCTTTGTTTAAGCCGGCGATGATTTTCCTTGCCTCCTCATCCGTGATGTGACCGGCAGAGAAATCTTCCATCACGATTTCATTTCCCCGGAATTTTAAGGTAACCAGATTACATCGAAAGGCGATATCAACAGCCGCAAGATTGACACGCAAGCTGGCGGCTTCCAAAGGACCTCTGCCAGTGTAATAACGGACGGGATCATACCCAAAAATGGAAAGGTTGGCGATCTCGCTGCCGGGGTTAAAACCGTCAGGAATGGTCCTGACCAAACCGATCTCGCCCTGGCTAGCCATCCAATCCATGTGGGGGGTTCGGGCTACCATCAATGGGGTCTTCCCTCCTAGACTCTCCACCGGGTAGTCTGCCATCCCATCCCCCACTACAATAACATATTTCATCTTTTCAGGCACTTCCTACCCTCTCCAAAAGTTCTAAATATACTAAAAACTTACAAATGTCAAATGAAATTGGATAATGGGAAGCAAAAGGTATGCCAAATTTCAGGGAAGCGGTTGGAAGATTAGCGTTTAACCTTTGGAAAGATCGTCTCTCTTATATAATGGACCACCCTTTCCATCTCCACCCTGTTCTTCTCATTCAGGCTATGTGGAGGAGTTTTTGGACTTCCCCTCAACTCTCTCTCCTCAACTCCCATTTTTTCTGCTTCTTTTAAAAAAGCCTCTGGGAGGTCTTCTTTCAACTCAATCCCGTTCATCACCGCCCATGCCAATGTCCAAGCCCGTGCGACGTTAGAAATATTGTACCCCCCTCCCCCTAACGCGACCCACCTTGGAGCGAGGTCTTTAATCCTCTTAAGAACTTTTTCATACCCAAAAATGGATAGGTGAAGGTTTGTTAAAGGGTCATCATAAAACGTATCGACTCCTAATTGAGCCACCACGACATCAGGCTGGAAGGCATGGATAAGTTCCGGAACGACTTCCTCAAAGGCCCAAATATAGACGCCATCGTTCGTATCATGAGGGAAAGGGAGATTGACAGAATACCCCTCTCCTTCTCCCTTTCCAATCTCATACTCAAAACCGGTTCCTGGAAAAAGCGTGGATCCGGACTCGTGGAGTGAAATGGTCAGAACCTGGTTGGTCTCATAGAATGCCTTTTGAACTCCATCCCCGTGATGGGCGTCGATATCAATATAGGCCACTCTCTTCCCGCGGCTCAACAGTCTCATGATTCCAATGACAGGATCGTTGATATAACAGAAACCAGAAGCCCGTGATCTCATCGCATGATGAAGGCCTCCAGCCATGTTGAATGCGATCTCTCCCTTTTCATCAGCCACAAAATCAACTGCTTGAAGTGTTGCTCCGGCCAGTAGAAGCGAAAAATTATAAAGACCCGGGAAGATGGGGTTATCTCCTGGTCCTAGCCCAAAGTAATAAGCGCTCCCGGTCAAATGGCCCTCATTTGCCTGTTTCAATATTTCCAAATATTCCTCACTGTGAAAAGCGGCCAAATCTTTCTCTTCAGCTTTAATCGTGGGAATAAATTGGACGGAGGGGAGGTCAAGGAGCTCATAGGCTTTGATAAGATCGTAGGTCAATTTCAGTCGAATGATGCGAAGGGGATGGGTGGGCCCGTAATCATAATCGAGATAAGCATTCGTGTAGATAAAGGCAGTTTTCATAGGTGCGAATTAAATTCTCTCCGTCTGTGTTCCAATTCAAACTTTACGAAATAGCCACTCAACATTATCTTGATCTCAAACTATTTTCAAGGTTGCCTTCAAAATTTTTTAGTAAAAAATGAAGGTGCTCAAAACAAATTGCAGTTGACAGAAACGAAATATGAAGCTTCTTAGAGAGGCGGATATCCTGAAGCAAATGATGAGTGAGCGGTGTGGGTCTGCCTTCAGAGGTTGAGGTATTTCAGCACCCTTTCTTTGTTGGGAGGAAGTGAGACGGGCTTCTGAGAGACTCGAATAGCAATGTCTGGATCCTTGAGGCCATGTCCGGTGAGGGTCAAGACCAACACATCGCCTTTCTTGAAAAACTCTTTGCGATAAAGCTTGATCACGCCCGCCAAAGACGCTGCAGAGGCAGGTTCGCAAAAAATTCCTTCCAGGCTCGCCATCATCCGATATGCCTCGAGAATCTCTTCATCAGTCACCATGTCGATCAGGCCTCCGGATTCATCCCGGGCTGCCACGGCCTGCTTCCAACTGGCCGGGTTCCCAATCCGGATCGCTGTAGCAACGGTTTCAGGCTGCTCAATGATTTTTCCTCGGACAATGGGCGCTGCCCCTTCCGCCTGAAATCCCAACATCTTTGGAAGCCTTTCAATCCTCCCCTTTTCCCAATACTCTTTG
>CAYGWV010000068.1:0-3522 GCA_964353925.1 uncultured Syntrophaceae bacterium
TGGAGTTCGTGGAAAAAAAGATCTACGAGGGGAAGGGGATCTCCCTTGAACGGGAGGTGAAGGTGGTGGGTGAACCCGAATGCGGATTGCGGAATTCGGTAACACCTTAGGACTTTGGAAAATCGATCTAATCCCCCTTTATCCCCCTTTGTCAAAAGGGGGAGACCTCTCTCCTCCCTTTGGCAAAGGGAGGTTGGGAGGGATTTTGCAAGGTGATTTCAAACAGCTAAATTGTTATTGAATGAGGATTACGGAATAAAGACTGCGGAGGTTTGGCGGTAAGTAGATGAGGGATCAATCGCTTAAGAAAAAAAGAGTCGCTGTCATGATGGGTGGTCTGTCTCGAGAAAGAGAGATCTCGCTCAAGACCGGGAAGGCCATCCTGAAGGCTCTCACGGAGAAAGGATATCCTGTGACTCCCATCGATGTCGGAGACGACATTGTAGAAAAATTAGTCAAGGAAAAGATCGAGTGCGCTTTTTTGGCCCTCCACGGAAGATTCGGAGAAGATGGGACGATTCAGGGGATGCTGGAGTTGATGAGAATTCCCTATACCGGGTCAGGAGTGCTGGCGAGTGCCTTGGCCATGCATAAAATCATGTCCAAGAAGTTCTTCCTTTGTGAAAAGATCCCGACCCCCCGCTTCGAGGTTTTTCAACGAGAAGAGATCAAGAAAGATCTCCCTAAAAAAACTTCCCTTCCCTTGCCCGTCGTGGTCAAACCGGCCCGAGAAGGTTCTACGATCGGCGTTTCCATTGTCCGAAAGGACGAGGAGCTGAGTCCTGCTTTAAAGAAGGCAGGGGAATACGATGAGGAGATATTGGTAGAGGAATTTATGAAAGGGAAGGAAATCACGGTTGGCATTCTTGAAAATATTCCTTTACCCGTTATTGAGATCGTCCCGAAGAGCGGTTTTTACGATTACTATTCTAAATACACAAAGGGTGAGACTCAATACATCCTCCCCGCTCGCATTCCGAGAGAGAAGTATCTCGCTGCGCAAGAGATTAGCCTCAGAGCCTTTCAGCAGTTGGGTTGCTCGGGTGTGGCGAGAGTCGATTTAATGACGGATGAAAATGAAAATCCATTTGTGATTGATGTCAATACCATGCCTGGCATGACGGAGACGAGTCTCCTGCCCAAGGCAGCCATTTATGCAGGCATTCCGTTTACGGACTTAGTGGAACGGATTCTGTTAGGGGCATCTTTAAAGATAGAAAGTGGAAAGTAGACAGTGGAGAGTGGAGATTAGAAAGTAGAAAGTGGATTTAGGGAGAACCACCTTCCACATTCCACTTTCTGCATTCGGGGAAAAGATGGGAGAGACCCTTACCGTACGAGATGGAAAATTTCTTCGACCGAGGACACGAAGGCAAGAAAAAGGCGGGGAACAATTTCAGGGGATCGTGAAGAAGGCGATCCGCGTGGCTTTTCAACTTCTTCTCCTTTCTTTTTTCCTCTTTATCGGCCATTGGGTGTATGTTCATCTGTTAAGTGACTCCTATTTTCGATTGAGGGAAGTGGAGGTGGAGGGGGGTCGAAAGATTCCAAAGGAGACCCTTCTCTCCCTCGCGGCGATGGAGGGAATGCCCAATCTTTTCTCGGTCAAGTTAAAGGAAGTCGTCAAACGGTTGGAGTCGCATCCCTGGATTGAGCAGGTTCGGGTGAGGAAGGTTTTCCCCCATAAGATCGTGATTCAGGTGGAAGAGAGGAAGCCGATGGCCATCATTCAGTTGGAAGAGCTTTACTATATCGATACCCGAGGAGAGATCTTCACTCCGGTTGGGGATAGAGACGAATACAACTACCCGTATGTCACCGGCTTGACTCGGCGGGTTTTCGAAAAAGATCCTGTGGAGGCAAAGCGCCTCATCAACAAGGCTCTGGAGCTTTTGAGGATCGTGAGTCAGGGGAAGGTACCTCCTCTGGGGGAAATATCCGAGATTCATATGGAAAAGGCCTTTGGAATCTATTGTTTTACCAAAGCAGAGGGCGTGGAGGTCAAAATGGGATGGGAGGACTTTGAAGAGAAGTTGAAGAGATTGCCTCTCATCTGGTCGGACCTTCGGAAAAGGGGATTTTCAGCGGTCTCGATTGATTGCAGTGATGTAACAAGAATGGTGGTCAAAATAGCCCCCTAAGGGGGACTTGAGGGGAGGTGATGAGAAGGTGGGGAAGAAGGAGTCGCTGGTCGTCGGGTTGGATATCGGGACGACAAAAATCTGTACCGTGGTCGGCGAGATTTCTGAGGGTCGGGTCAACATCATTGGTCTTGGAACTTTTCCGTCAAAGGGATTACGAAAAGGGGTGGTCGTCAATATCGAAAGCACTGTCCATTCGATCAAAAAGGCGGTTGAAGAAGCGGAGTTGATGGCAGGCTACCACCTTACCTCTGTTTATGCGGGAATCGCAGGCGGGCATATCAGAGGGATTAACAGTCACGGGGTGATTGCCGTAAAAAATAGAGAGATCGGTCCGAATGATGTGAAGCGAGTGATCGATGCCGCCAGCGCTGTAGCCATGCCCATGGATCGAGAGGTGATTCACATCATTCCCCAGGAATTCATTGTGGACGATCAGGACGGGATCAAAGACCCTGTTGGGATGTCCGGGGTGAGACTGGAGGGAAGGGTTCATATTGTTACCGGCGCCATTACTTCTGCCCAGAATATCATTAAATGTGCTAACAAAGCCGGGTTGGATGTGGATGACATTGTTTTAGAACAGTTGGGTTCGAGCGAGGCGGTCCTGACACCCGAGGAGAAAGATCTGGGAGTGGCCATCATCGACATCGGAGGGGGAACCACGGATCTGGTTATCTTCTCAAATGGCGCGATCAAGCATACAGCGGCTTTCTCTTTAGCCGGAAGTCATATCACGAACGATATCTCGATGGGACTTCGGACACCGGCAGAAGAAGCAGAGAAGATAAAAATAAGGTATGGATGCGCCCTGACTTCGTTGGTCCGGAAGGATGAAACCATTGAAGTTCCAAGTGTGGGGGGCAGGAAACCTCGTGTCCTTTCCAGGCAGACCCTGGCCGAGATCGTCGAAGCCAGGGTCGAAGAGATTCTCGCCTTAGTCCATAATGAAGTGGTCAAAACAGGATTTTCCGATCTGCTTGCCTCCGGAATTGTCCTCAGTGGCGGGAGCGCCCTCCTGGAGGGTATTCCTGAGCTGGCCGAACAGATTTTTAATCTGCCCGTTCGCAGAGGGACTCCCGTTGGGATCGGGGGATTAACGGATCTGGTCGCGAGCCCCATGTATGCGACCGGAGTAGGTCTCGTTCTCTATGGAAGTCGAAATAAAGGGCAGAGTCGGTTTAAGGTGGGCGAGGGGAGCATCTTCAGCAAGGTCACCCATCGGATGAGGGAATGGATTGGAGAATTCTTTTGAAACAAATTTTTTAATTTCAAATGTCAAAATCCAAATATCAAATGAATGTCACATTTCCAAATGTAAATTTTTGAAGCTTTGAACTTTGGATTTGATTTGAAATTTGAACTTTGGCATTTGTCATTT
>CAYGWV010000069.1:0-10748 GCA_964353925.1 uncultured Syntrophaceae bacterium
GCGACTTCGAGCATATCCTCCACTGAGAAACCGCCCTCGACGAAATCTTCAGAGTTCATTTTGATCAGGAGGGCGCGGCGAGGACCGATCGCGTCCCGCACCCTGCCAACCACCTCAAGAACGATGCGCGCACGGCGTTCAACGCTCCCGCCGTATCCATCCTCTCTCTTATTGTGGAAAGGGGAAAGAAACTGGCTCAGAAGATAGCCGTGAGCCGCATGGATTTGAACGCCATCGAAACCAGCCTTCTCTGCCCTGGCTGCGGCCTGTGCGAACCCTTCACCGATCTCGAGAATCTCATCCTGTGTCATCGCCCGGCAGAGCGTTCCTTTCTCAACTTCCATGACAGAAGGCCCGAGCGGTTCGATTCCGGTCAGCCCGAAAGCGGCGCGGCAGCCTGCGTGAGCCAGCTGGAGGACAATTTTCCCGCCCGCTTCGTGTACAGCATCAACCATTGCAGCAAGTCCCCCAATCAGCCTGTCACTATAGACACCAAGCTGCCAGGGTCCCGCCTGCCCCTCTTTGCTTATGTAAGCGTGGCCCGTGATGATAAGGCTGACACCGCCCTTTGCAAGACTCACGGACATATCGATGAGCCTGCGGGTCACAGACCCATCATCCCCGGCTAAGCCCTCCCAGGTGGCAGAACGGACAAAACGGTTCTCGAGTGTCATAGCATTGATAGTTGTCGTTTCAAACAGGTTCGCCATACAATCCCCAGCGTAGCTTTATCACATTACTTGAAGGCTAACAAGATCGTGTATTCCTAAAATGAGTAAACGATGTTGTGGCATTTACCAATTACGGTCTAACGCCGGAGTGCTTCAGCTCAAAGATTTCTCCAGGTTTAGAATACAGGTTAGCTCCTACACGTCCGATGGCTTTAAGACGACGCGGGTCTATCTTGCCATCAGCCCGGACTTCATCCTTTATGTGAGCCAGCACGACTTCACCAAAGATTATAGACCGTAGACCTGGTCCCTCTTTGCATTCCTCAATGAGCTCCAGCTTCTGTACCAGCTTGCATTCCAGGCTGACCTTAGCTTCAGAAACGCGGGGTGATTTGACCATATCGCCTTTGATGGCGGTGAGTCCAGTTACCTTAATTTCGTCTATGCCACAGGGATAGTCGGCTGATGCCCGTACTACCTGTTTGATTATCCCTTCGTCAACGCAGTTGACGACAAAATCGTGGGCATATTCAATATTTCTAATGGTATCCTTCTTTTGACCTGTTCGCAGACCAATAGAGACGCACAGGATGGCTGGCTTTGAGCACACTGGTGCGCCGAAGCTGAACGGAGCCGCATTGTAGGTGCCGTCTGGACCTACCGTGGAAATAAAGGCGACCGGAAGAGGTCCCATGGCAGTACCAATGAGATCATGTAGCTCCATCCGTCCAGTTTTTGCTGCTTCAATCTTCATATTTCTCTCCCCCTTATGCAAGGATTTGATTTTGTATACCGTATAGCTCTTCAAAGTCGTTTGACAAGACCTATACTATCCTTTTCTGAACCTTTCGCCATGAATTCGTAATGGGGTTATTCCTTTTGTCTTGATGGTACCGTTTGGCTGCGATTTCTGCCTGCTCTTCTTTGCGGCTAAGCATCAGGCTTTGGGTCTCACCTTTGCGGCATCCTATAAGGCGAACAATGCCGCTTGAATGCGATGCCAGCATAGAGATGTCTGTGTAGATGGCGCACCTTTGCGATGGCTTAGATGAGCCTTTGTTATGAAATGGCAGAGATTAGAGGAGCATTTAGAGTGAAAAGAACTCGCTTTGGGATGGGGTGAATATAGATAAAAAAGGATAATCTGCCAAGGAAAATCGACCTCAAAACATGGCGGTGCCCTCCTCATACGTTCGGGCGTCAACAAGGCAAGAAGCTTTAAAGGCCATGTCGAAGGTATCACAGGAAGGGCTATGCCCGTAAACTCCAACCGTGGATATCTCGCCAATATCTGCACTTTGTCCAAGCTGAAGATATCTATTTGAAATCTGCATTGGAAGGGAAGAGTGGCGTTTCATTGATTGCAGGAAGGAGTTTGGTGGGGAGGAGGTGGATGGGTTGTAAATCTATTTCTTGAAGAGGATGTCGCCGTAATAGGCAGTGGCTGATTCGCCGGTGTTGTCGGTGTCGGTCATGATGGCAATGCCTGAGATCGTCGGCGGTTCTTCCCCAAAGGCCCTCTTGTAATCATCGAAAACATTTCGTTCTTCATTCACCCATTGATTGAGTTTGGTCTCGCCGCTCTCCACCACAATCATCTTAACCCGGTCCGTATAAGGATTCGGGGCCATTGTTCCCACCGAAACCTTGCTTTCCCAGATGTAGTTGATCGCACCGAGAGGTGGGTACTGTCCGTACAATAACTTGATTGTTTCGTATTTTGCCTTTTCAAAGAAACTCAGTTTGCTGGGGTCATACTCGAAAGTGATATAGATCCTCGCCGGGTAATCATCGCCATCCTTCCGTTTCACATCTCCTTTTTTCAGAATATTACTTGCCTTCCAACGCCACTGTATGATGGGATATTCTTTAGGGTTGATCTTGATCTCCCGAGTCAGGCCGGAGGCTGATGCTTCTGCCACAGCCTTGACGACTACAGTATCGTTATCTTTAACCAGCTTGTAAGTCGTATGCCGCTCAATCTTTCTAAAGGTTAACGGCTTCCAATCAGCGGGGAGTGTATCTCCCACGGTTGCAGCAGAAAATTTCCCCACTTCGATGATGGCTTGTGATTGGGCATGAATTGTTAAAGGGGAGGTCAAAAAGTAGGTCAAGAGGACAGGAATGATAATGGCTCTCTCGATGAGGCAAGATCGTTTTAACCTTTTGCTGTTCATGTAACGATGGGCGAGGCATTTGGATTAAAAGGATTCGTTCTCGCCGCGAGGGAGAAAAGATAGGGATAATTGTCCCTCAAATGTTTCATGTAGGCTAACCATTCGGCGATGAGCAGGACATAAGCTCTTTTGATATCTCCCGAAAGATGCTGAAATTCTGCATTCGGCAACTGTTTTAGATCAAGCCTGCAACATAATTCTTCGGTCAGGTGAAAAACTGCCCAAAGGAGTTCGGTGAAGGATTCATGTTCCAGCAAATTGGGGTTTTCTAATAGTCTCAATAAAAAATCCCTTTTCTCTAAGAGGAAATTCCTCAAGCCCTCAAAATCGACTTTTTGACTCTCGACACGATAATTGTAACCCTTCAGATGTTTTTGGATGTTGGAAAATGCTTTATTAGACCAATCGTTGTTCTCAACCAGATCCTTGCTGATTTGATCCTCAAGGGAGGCAAAGCAAGAAAAAGATTTCAATAGCTGGGTTCCCACTTCGCTGAAGAAAGCACCGATCACCATATTCATCTTTTTTAACATGGCCTGTTTTTCTCTTGCACTGAGTAATCTGTCAATGATGAGTGTGACCAACAACACCTGAATGGGGAGAAACGCAATATCGCCGATCAGATAGAGAATGATATGGTGGCTATCTCTAAAAATGGCGTAATGGATGAGATACAGGATCGCAGAAAGCACAATGAAAGACGAACCCAAGAAAATCTGCCAACCGAACCGTTTCATGTGGAATGGCTCCTCATGGCCTTTGATTTAGATATTAAAAATAATCTTACCACATCGACTCATTTAAAAACAATTAAGAGTTTCTTTCTCCCCCTCACGGGAGAAGAGTAAAGTGGGGGTAAAGAACAGGGTCCCGTCAAAGTCGACTGACATCCATTTGGAAAAATCCCTCTAAATCTCCCTTTTCCAAAGGGAGATTATAATTTCCCCCCTTTGAAAGGGGTGGAGGGAATTTTTGATTAGGTTCATTCTTGGTATGAATTCAACAAGGTATAATGAAAAATGACGTTACCCTTGGGTGAAGAACAAATGGATTGAAAAATTTAAGGAATTCTGATAGCTTAGGAGTGAAAAGGAGGGAAAAGGGCGATGATTAAGTTCTTAATGGGAGTCATTGTTGGCGTCCTCATCTTCTTTCTCTTCATCTACTTCGGCGGAAGTAAGACGGTGAAGAAGGTTGGAGAAGGGTTAACCGACACCGGGAAGAAAATGGAGGTTATGGAACAGATGATCAAAAAGGAAAAAGGAGAAGTGGAGAAGGATGTGAAGAAAAAAATATTGAAAGAAGACAAGGGCGTTACCAAAAAGATGGAAGCTCCACGCTAACAGAGCATGGAGCTTCCTAGAAATGGAATATCATTTAATATTGTTTATATTATGCTCCCCAACCTCGCATAGTGGCCCGGTATTCTGGGCACGTGGCCGCTCAATAAGTGACAGAGAAGTCCTCAAGCTCACCCGTATAATTTTCCCAAGTTGAATGAACTTTTGTCACCCTTGCCTCAGATGGGCCACGATGGCACCACTGGATGATCTGATCCACGCGTTCCTGATCGCCCTCAAAAACGGCCTCTACACAGCCATCCCTGCGGTTTTTAACCCAACCTTTTACCCCCAGTTTAAAAGCCATCTCCTGAGTGTGGTTGCGAAAGAAAACTCCTTGGACCCTCCCTTCAATGATGACGCGTGCCCTCACCTTTTCCATCTCGATTTGAAAACTACCACAGGATCGTCCCAAAATCAATGGTAAATCCGGCCTTGCCCACCTTCAGTTTCTCCTTCTCCCGACCCCGCTGGTTTGGATCGATCGCCTTTACCACTTGGACGAACCCCTCTCCGAGCGGCTCGTCCAGGTAGGATTTTTCTCAATTCCTTGGCGAACGACAAAACTGGGGGTGGACAACTAAATTCTGCCGGACAAGGGAGAATTAAACTTGAAAAGTCGAATTGGAATCGATTAGAATTTTAGAATTATTGATTTGAGGGGGTTTGGCATAAGGAAATGAAATCACTTTATTTGGGCATGGATGTTGGATCCGTCAGCGCCAATACGATCATCATGGATGAGCAGCGGAATGTGCGGGAGGAACATTACACACGTATCAAAGGACAGCCTCTCCAGACCGTTCAAAAATTATTGGAAGAGATCCTCCAACGGATTTCGCATGAACAATTTCATTCCGTCTCTTTCACCGGGACCGGAGGAAAGCTTCTCTCTGAACTTTTAGGGGGGAATTTTGTCAATGAGATTATCGCCCAGGCCAGGGCAGTTCAATATTTCTATCCACAGGTCAGAACGATCATTGACATCGGAGGTGAGGATTCCAAACTGATCCTCATCGAAGAAGAGGAAGATCGCCTCAAAATCGGCGATTTCTCGATGAATACCCTCTGCGCTGCCGGCACTGGATCGTTCCTGGACCAGCAGGCCAACCGATTAGGCCTGACCATTGAAGAATTTGGGCAACTCGCTCTGAAATCAACGAACCCACCTCGGATTGCAGGCCGATGCAGTGTCTTTGCCAAATCGGATATGATCCATCTTCAACAGATCGCCACCCCGGATTACGATATCGTCGCCGGTCTCTGTTATGCCTTAGCCAGAAATTTCAAGAGTAACATCGGGAAGGGAAAAATGTTTGTGAAGCCCATCTCCTTCCAAGGCGGAGTGGCAGCCAATGTAGGGATGCGCAAAGCCTTTCTGGATGTATTGGAACTTTCCGATGGAGAACTTATCGTTCCAAATCATTTTGCATCGATGGGGGCCATCGGTGCCGTTTTAGTGGCCCTGGAAGAGAAGAAGAGCAAAAAGGAGTGGCTCGGCCTCAACCGTCTCAATCAATATCTCCAAGACCATCGAGAAGAAAAGGCTTCATTAAAACCCCTTTCTCTTTCCCCCCGTCATCTCATTTCACCCCCACCCCATCCCTCCCCCATCAATGGGGAGGGGGATAATGGGGAGAATTTGGGGGGAGTGAAGATCGAAGCTTATTTGGGATTGGACGTAGGCTCGATCAGCACCAATTTGGTCGTCATTGACCAGGAAAAGAGGGTTCTTGCAAAACGCTATCTGATGACGGCAGGCCGGCCGATTGAGGCCGTTCGCATTGGACTTCAGGAAATCGGCGAGGAGATCGGAGACCGCGTGGAGATTAAAGGCGTTGGAACGACTGGCTCCGGGCGTTACCTCACGGCAGATTTTGTGGGAGCGGATCTGGTGCGGAATGAGATCACTGCCCAGGCCACTGCAGCCATCTATATTGATCCAAAAGTGGATACCATCTTTGAGATCGGCGGGCAGGACTCGAAATATATCAGCATCGATAATGGGGTGGTGGTCGATTTTGAGATGAATAAGGTCTGTGCCGCTGGGACGGGATCTTTTCTGGAAGAGCAGGCTGAAAAACTGGATGTCTCCATCAAAGAAGAATTCGGAGCCCTTGCCCTCTCTGCCGAAGAGCCGGTGAGGATGGGAGAGCGATGTACGGTCTTCATCGAATCCGATCTGGTCCATCACCAACAGAAAGGGGCCCCAAAGGATGATCTCATCGCCGGGCTGAGTTACTCCATTGTTCAAAATTATCTAAACCGGGTGGTCGGAGACCGCCGTATCGGAGATCGAATCTTTTTCCAGGGAGGAACGGCCTTCAACAAAGGGGTGGTCGCTGCCTTTGAAAAGGTCCTGGATAAAGAGATCATCGTTCCTGAGAATCATGATGTAACAGGGGCGATCGGTGTTGCTCTTCTGGCCTTGGAAGAGCGGACATGGGAGCGATCGGGTTTTAAAGGGTTTGACCTGAGTCAGCGTCATTATGAACAGACATCCTTTGAATGCAAGGGTTGTCCCAATCTTTGCCTCATTCGAAAGGTGAGTGTCGAAGGAGAAAAGCCTCTCTTTTACGGAAGCCGATGTGAGAAATACGATGTTATTAAACGGACGAAGGGTTCGGCGATACCGGATCTCTTTGAAGAAAGAGAGAAGATGCTTTTTGCGCCCTATGAAGGCGAAGAGAATCTTCCGCCCAATGCTCCGGAGATCGGTATCCCCCAGATTCTCAATTTCCACGAGATGTTACCCTTCTGGAAGGCCTTCTTCACGGAGTTGGGTTATCGTGTTGTCCTTTCCGACGTCACGAACAAAGAGTTGATCCGGAAGGGAGTGGAGAATGTCGTCTCTGAAACCTGTTTCCCCATTAAAGTGAGTCACGGCCATGTCCTCAACCTTTTTGAGAAAGGGGTGAAGAGGATTTTCCTGCCGAGCATTGTCAACCTGAAACCCTCTCATCCGGAGATCCCAAATAGTTCAGCATGTCCTTATGCCCAATCCTTCCCCTATGCCGTCCCTTCTTCCATCGATTTCAAAAAGGCCCATGCGAAGGTTCTTCAGCCTATCCTTCACTTCGGCGAGGGAAGAGAATATCTGGAGAAAGAACTGGTCGATTTCGGAAGGTCCCTCGGCTGCAAACCGAAGGGCATAAAGAAAGCCTATGAGAAGGCCGAAAGGTTCCAGGCCAGATTTAATCAAATCTTGCTCAATCGCGGAAAGCAGGTATTGGATCGGATTGGACCGAATGAAAAGGTGATGGTCATTGTAGGAAGGCCTTACAATTCCTGCGATTCAGGAGTCAACCTGGAGATTCCAAAAAAACTGCGGGATCTGGGGGTCCTTGCGCTCCCCATGGATTTTCTTCCACTCGAATCGGTGCCTGCCACCGAAGAGATTAAAGAGATGTACTGGCGATACGGCCAGAAGATCCTGGCTGCAGGAAAGATCATCAAGGAAGACCCGAGGCTCTTTGCGGTCTATATCACCAATTTCGGTTGTGGTCCGGATTCCTTCATCAACCACTTCTTCAGGGATTTATCGAAGAGGAAACCTTACCTTCAATTGGAGATCGATGAACACAGCGCTGACGCCGGAGCGATCACGCGGTGCGAGGCCTTTTTAGACAGCCTGAAGAATGTGAAGGCCGAAAAGGCCATCGCACTGAAACGGGAGAAAGCGAAAACCGACCGCACCAAGAAGATCTACATCCCGTATATGTGTGACCACTCTTTTGCTGTGGCAGCGGCTTTTCGAGCCTGCGGCGTGGACGCGGATGTCTTCCCAGAATCCGACGAAGAGACCCTTTATTGGGGAAGGAAACTCACCTCCGGCAAAGAATGTTATCCCTGCATCCTGACCACAGGCGATATGGTCAAGTTGGTGAAGGATCCTCATTTCGACCATCAACGAGCTGCCTTCTTCATGCCTTCGGGGAATGGACCATGTCGGTTTGGACAATACCATCGTTTTCATCGGCTCGTTTTAGATGATCTGGGTTTTATCCATGTCCCCATTTACTCGCCCAATCAGGACGAAACGCTTTATAGTGATCTGTGCATCATGGGCTCGCAATTCGCCCGTCTGGCATGGCAGGGAATCGTTGGGGTGGACCTCTTGATGAAGAAACTGCTGGAGACTAGACCCTATGAGAAGGAGAAAGGAAAGACGGATCAGGTCTATCAGGAGTCTTTAAAGAGGGTTTGCGAAGCGATACAACAAAGAGGCGATTTGGAAGAGACCCTCCAGAAGGGGCTTGAGGACTTCAACCAGATTGAAGTGGAGAAACTTGGCACCAAGCCTCTGATTGGCATTGTGGGAGAGATCTTTGTCCGCCTCAATCCGTTTGCCAATGAGGATGTCATTCGAAAGATTGAACAATTTGGTGGAGAGGCCTGGATCGCCCCCCTGACAGAGTGGATTCTCTATGTCAACACCATTGCCAAGAGGAGGAGTCTCAAAAACAGATCCTTTTCGAATCTTTTAAAAGTTTTTCTCACAGACTATTACCAGAGGAAGGATGAACACCATTTAGAGAAAGTATTTAAAGGTCATCTCAGAAACTTTGGGGAACCCAAGACCCGTTCCATTTTTAGAAACGCTAAACCCTACATTGACTCCTCCTTCGAGGGGGAGACTATCCTCTCGGTTGGGAAGACGATCGATTTTGCCAAAAGGGGTGCCAGTGGGATTGTGAATATTATGCCATTTACCTGCATGCCCGGGACCATTGTCGGTACCCTGCTTAAACGATACCAAGAAGAGAATAATAACATTCCCATTCTCAACATGGCCTATGATGGGCAGGAGCAAACCAACACATTAACCCGCCTTGAAGCCTTCATGTACCAAGCCAAAGAGTTTCAAACAAGGAAGAACAATAGAACTTAACATATTGATTTCTAAGGGAATTAATTTCGAGTTCACTTTGTTAAAAAAATCACTTTTTTTGTTGAAAATCCTTTTCTAGGGTGGTATAAAGGACAGGGTTTAAGGTTTGAGGCTTTAGGTTTGAGGCAAAAGATCTAGTGTAGTGCGTCTTACGCTTCTTTACATTAGTTCCGAAGCCGTCATTCCCGCGAAAGCGGGAATCCATACTCAGAAATACTGGATTCCGGGTCAAGCCCGGAATGACAATTAAAGTAAAGGGACTTTTGATGCAGTACACTAGCCTCCCACCTCTGTCCTCGACCTCCGACCTTAATTAATAGGAGGTATCGCAGTATGGATAATTGGACATTTGGAATCACAATGATTGTCGTCGGAATGGGGGGCACACTACTGACCCTTTGGATCTTGAGTCTCATTATGAGTGTTCTGAAAAAGGCTTTCCCTTATCAAAAAGAGGAATAGGGGAAGCAGGGACATGAAAAGGAGGAATCAGACATGTCAGATGCGATTGTAGGCGGATTAAATGGACTCATTTCAGGATTTACCAATCTCCATTGGTCAAATCCGATTATGATAGCTGTGGGACTTCTTCTCCTCTATCTGGGGATCAAAAAAGGTTTCGAACCCTTACTCCTCGTTCCCATTGGATTTGGGGCGATCTTAGTCAATATCCCATTGGCTGGGCTTATGGAAGAAGGAGGATTTCTTAAGATTATTTATGATGCAGGTATCATAACCGAGTTATTTCCGCTTCTTATCTTTGTGGGCATTGGTGCCATGACCGACTTTGGTCCCCTTCTGGAGAATCCGAAGATATTCCTCCTTGGAGCGGCAGGCCAGTTCGGGATTTTTTTGACATTGGCCTTAGCACTTGCTTTAGGTTTTACAAAATTGGAAGCTGTCTCCATTGGGATCATAGGTGCCTGTGCCGGACAGCCTGCGATTTATGTCACCTCTAAGTATGCTCCTCACCTCTTAGGTGCCGTCTCTGTGGCTGCCTATTCCTACATGTCTCTGGTTCCTGTTTTCCAGCCGCCGATTATGAGGTGGCTGACGACCAAGGAAGAACGGATGATCAATATGGGGACGGTGAAGAAATCAGCTTCAAAGACGACCAAGATCATTTTTCCTCTTGTCGTTACTGTGATTGGAGGCCTCATCGCACCCAAAGGGTTGCCCCTTCTGGGAACAATCATGCTGGGAAACCTGATGAAGGAGTGCGGAGTGGTGAGCCGACTAGCCAAGGCTTCTGAAAATGAAATTGCCAACATCGTCACCCTCCTATTGGGAATTTCGATTGGAGCGACCATGGATGGTAAGGTCTTTTTGACACCCCAGACACTGATCATCCTGGGGCTAGGTTTTCTTGCTATTTGCCTCGATACAGCCTGTGGTGTCCTCTTTGGAAAATTGATGAAGGTTTTGACAGGCGGAAAGGTTAATCCTCTCATTGGAGCGGCCGGAATTTCAGCCTACCCCATGTCAGCAAGGGTGGTTCAAAAAGAAGGTCAGAAATATAATCCGAAAAATTACCTCTTGATGCATGCCATGGGAGCCAATACAGGTGGCCAGGTGGGATCTGTGATGGCTGCAGCGGTCATGCTTTCCGCTCTGAAAGGGATGGGAAGTATCTAAAAAAAGAAGGGGTTTGATTTTCTAAAATAACTCG
>CAYGWV010000070.1:0-5902 GCA_964353925.1 uncultured Syntrophaceae bacterium
CAAAGTTCAGGGTCCTCCAGGGTCGAACCAGGAGAAGGCCATTCAATTCACCGGAGGGATGAGGTCTTTTTTCGACATCCCAGTAGGGAATATCTATGACGATAAGGTCGCCGGGCCCAAAAAGAGGATTGAGGAAGTAAATTCCTATTTCAGGAAAGAGATCGCTGAAAAACATAAGGAGCTTATTAAAGAGAAGTGAGATTCATAAGTTTACTCTGATGATGGAAAAACTCCTTAGGGTGGATATCCTTGAGGAGTTTTTCCGTGTAAGGGCAAGGGTTTGAGCGGGTCCATTGGGTGAATATTCAACTTAAGGATCTTGTGAAGAGGTTTGGTACACTGGAGGCGGTGAGCCATGTTTCTCTGGAGATACACGACGGGGAACTTTTCACGCTTCTTGGTCCTTCGGGCTGCGGAAAGACAACCATCCTTCGACTGATTGGCGGATTTCACAAGCCTGATGGAGGAGAGATCTACTTTGACAGAAAGCCGGTTTCATCCATCCCCCCCTATGAGCGGAATATCGGGATGGTTTTCCAGAACTATGCTCTCTGGCCCCACATGACGATTTCCAAAAATATTACCTACGGCCTTAAGCTGAGGAGGCTTCCTAAAACGGAGATCGCCGATAAGGTCTCGCACGTTCTAAAACTGGTCAACCTGACGGGACTTGAAAGCCGGTACCCCGGACAATTGTCAGGAGGACAACAACAACGTGTTGCTCTGGCGCGGGCACTTGTTTTGAACCCTGATGTGCTTCTATTAGATGAACCTTTAAGTAATCTGGATGCAAAGATTCGCATCCAGGTACGTGCTGAGATCCGCAAGCTCCAAAAAGACCTTGGGATTACGACCCTCTATGTCACCCATGACCAGGAGGAAGCGCTGACCCTTTCGGACCGTATCGCAGTCGTCAATTTTGGCAAATTACTGCAGATTGGCTCTCCAAGGGATCTGTACGAAAGGCCTGAGAATCTCTTTGTTGCCGACTTTATTGGAATCAATAATCTGATTTCCGGCGATGTCCAGGAAATCAATTCCCCTGAGAAATGGATGAAAGTCCAGACCCAGGTTGGCTCTCTGATTTGTATTGGGAACGAACGGTCAAAACAGGGAGACCGTTGTATGGTCAGTGTTCGACCGGAGGCCGCTTCAATCAGCCAATCGGAAGAGGCTCAACAAGGATTTAATTGCATCGGCGGCACGGTGGGTTTTGCCTCTTATATTGGAAATACCATTCGTTACGATGTAGAGATCAATCGAGAGATCGTCTTCAAGGTGGACATTCAGAACCCTTGGGGTTACCAACCTTTCTCCATCGGGGAGAAGGTCTATGTCAGTTTTCCAATTAAGACCACTATAGGTATTCCCCTCACCTCTCCCTCTCCCCAGAGGGGAGAGGGAGAGGGTGAGGGGTGAAGAACCCTGCCATGAGCTCTCAGAGTGAATCAGTCATCGCCTTAAGCCAGCCCCGTGTTTGGCCGCAGGTGAAGATCGGCGGCTTGCTCGGCTACGCCGGGATCTGGGCCTTCTTTGGTCTCTTTCTAATCTATCCCCTCATCCGCCTCTTCTACGATGCCTTCACAACCGATCATGGTGTCTTCACCCTGATGAACTTCTATGATTTTTTTACCGACTCCTTTTACCTGAAAACTCTGCTCAATTCCGTTCTACTCGGAGTGGCTACAGTGATTACCACTTCGATCATCGGAATCACCATTGCA
This sequence comes from uncultured Syntrophaceae bacterium, assembly GCA_964353925.1. Classification (GTDB taxonomy): domain Bacteria; phylum Desulfobacterota; class BSN033; order BSN033; family UBA1163; genus CAVQFR01. Next base: position 1,725 of record CAYGWV010000070.1, read on the forward strand.
TTCCTCCTTCTGCGCTATGAGTTTCCTGGAAGAAATCTTTTTTCCTACCTCACCATCCTTCCTATGATCATGCCTCCACTCGTCGGGGTGATGGGGTTTGTGTTCATCATGGGCCGGGCGGGGACAGTCAATGTGATTTTGATGGACTATGTGGGATTTTCCAAGCCCATTAATTTCATGTACGGGATCCAGGGTGTTCTTCTTGTGGAGACGCTGCACCTCTTTCCACTCATGACCCTGAGCATTGTCGATGCTCTGGGGAAGATCTCTCCTTCTCTCGACGAGGCAGCGGAGAGCGTGGGGTCGCGTGGCCTACGAAAATTCTGGGATATCACCTTCCCACTCACCACACCGGGTTATGTCTCGGGGGCGCTTCTGGTCTTTATCTGGACCTTTGCCGACTTCGCCACTCCACTGGTGGTGGGCGTGGATAATTTACTTGCCTCCCAGGCGTATCTCAACATTGTCCAGTTTGTAGACCGAAGGCTCTTCAAGATGGGAATTGTTATCTCCGCCATCATGGTCATACTGGCCATCCTCTTCTTAATCATCGCCAAACAATATGTGGCCATCAAGGATTATAGTTCCCTTTCTTATTCAAAGATCGAGAGAAGGAAAATCTCACCCTGGGGTCGAGCAGGAGTAATTGTTTTTCTGGTGGTCGTTCTGATCTTTGCTTTCATCCCTTACCTGGGTATCGCACTTGACTCCTTTGGCAAAGGCTGGGCTCTCACCCCTATCCCGGTGAAATATACTTTGCAGTATTTCGAGCGGGTTTCTATTGAAACGCCAAAGTTCATTATCAATAGTTTGCTCTATGCAGGCATTTCAGTACTCATCTGTATTATCGTCGGGGTCCCCGTGGCTTGGGTGATGGCCCGGACCAAAGTTCCGGGGCGAGATATTTTAGATGCACTGACGACACTGATCTTGGCTCTTCCAGGAACTGGAATTGGTATTGCCTACCTCAGGGCCTTTAGGGATCCTTTGCCATTCATGAACACGGCCCTGATCGGCATATGGATCGTGATCCCTATTGTGCTTGGGGTGAGACGGCTTCCCTATACCGTGCGGGGGACCTTTGCTTCTCTCCTGATCTTCCATAGGTCCTTTGAAGAGGCTGCTGAAAGCGTGGGGGCTACAAAAATGAAGACTTTTAAAGATGTCACCCTTCCGTTGATCTGGAAAGGGGTTTTGGTGGGGTCTCTTTATTCTTTTATTCTCGCCCTCCAGGAGGCCTCGGCCACACTTCTCTTAGTGGTCCCAGGACATGAGATGATGACCGTAGGGATCTTTAACTTCTACATCGGTGGCTCGGTGAACGAAGCGGCTGCTTTAGGCCTCATTTTGATCATTCTCGGAGCGGTCTGCCTTTTTGCCATCAACAAGATTGCCGGGACCCGAATGGGAGGAGTGTTCGGATAAGCAGAAGCCAGAAAGCAGAAAGCAGTACGCAGTGGGCAGAAAATCTTCTCCCCCATCAGAGACTCTGTCGTAGTGTCATTCTGAGGGGTTAGCCGAAGAATCTCGGTTTTCTAACTTATTGATTCCGTGAGATTCTTCACTTCGTTCAGAATGACCAACATGACATTTTGCTTATTGTGACACAGTTTCTGGCGGGAGGGGACGGAGGAGGGTCAGGATAAATGTTTAAAGGTTTTATCTTCGATCTGGATGGGACGGTCTATCGAAGCGATCAGCTCATCCCCGGGGCAGAGGGTGTGATCCGGCTCCTCCGAGAGAATAAGAGGAAAGTTATTTTCCTTTCCAATAAACCAATTCAGACTCGGGAGGATTACGCCTCCAAGCTGACCCGGCTCGGTATCCCGACCCAACCTGAAGAAGTGATCAACTCGACCTTTGTCATGACCAATTATCTCAAAAAGATTGCCCCTCAGGCCAGACTCTTTGTAGTGGGGGAGACTCCTTTTATTGAGGAGTTGAGAAGAGCCGGTTTTAGAATCACCGATGAGCCAAAAGAGATCGAATATGTGGTCGTGGCCTTTGATCGGACATTTGATTATGGAAAACTTAATATTGCCTTCCAGGCCATCAAATCGGGAGCCCATTTTGTGGCCACCAACCCCGACCGGACCTGTCCCGTGGAAGGAGGAGAAATCCCGGATTGTGCAGGGATGATTGCAGCCATTGAGGCAGTGACGGAAAAAAAAGTGGAGGTCATTGTAGGTAAACCCTCTCCCATTATGATTCAAACTGTATTGGATGTGATGGGACTAAGACCTGAAGATTGTATCCTCATTGGAGACCGTCTGGAGACCGATATCAAAATGGGGAGGGAATTCGGGATGGCCACAGGAATTGTCTTGACCGGTGTGACCAATGAAAAGATGCTCGAAGAAATCAAACACAGTTCTTTCCAGCCTGACTTCGTCTTCCAAAGTATCGCCGACGTCGAAAACTTATTGATAGGGTGATCCTCTCTCGCATTCCTTTCCCCTGGGGGAGAGGGTCGGGGTGAGGGGGAAAATGTTGACAGAAAGCAGATAGCATCCATAAATTCCCGTTTAACCTTGACTCTGTTTAAAGAAAAACAGTATAATTTTTCCGAAGGAGAGAGCAATGCAAAAAATTGAGATTAACACTCCTGAACCTGAAAAGGTACTTCCTGTCCTCCGGGATGCTATTGAAAGACAGAAACGCATTCTTTCTCAAAGCCTTACCCAAACTCAGGAGAGGATTCAAGAATTAGCTGCCCGTCTTCATATAAACCCTGATCTTCTTTTGACTGGACAAGTTCCTCATCCCGAAAATCAAGACATGGATCTCCTTGAACTGGAAGGTGAGCTGGAGATTCGTCGCCACCTACAGGAGCAGTTGGAAAGCCTTGAGCACCTAACAATATGTCCTTAAAAGATTATCTGGCGACCCTGCAAGGCGTCTTAGCAGAAACACCTTTTGTTACATCTACATCTATTAACTATGAAGAACGTCCTCCTACTGCTGGTATAATAAAGGGAACCCTCCTATTTACTGATGGTTCACAGCTCGATTTCAAGGAATTCATAATCACTCAACCAACACTCCAGATCATCAAATATGCCTATAACTACCGGAAGGAGCATCTCTTCATCTTTCGCTATGACAATGCGTATGATCCTGCAGCGAGACATCTTTCCACATATCCATCACATAAACATGTCCCTCAAGGTATCCTTGAAGCACACCAACCTTCCTTAAGCCAGGTGCTACAAGAAATTGTCTCAACACTAAAATTTCCATAAGATCACTTGCACTTTTTTATAGTGGACGAACTTATGACTATTGATGAAAATATAAGTGTTCTGACAAAGAGGGATTTCTTGGAAAAAAGTGGCAAGGCTTCATTGTCATTAGGCGTTGGAATTACATTTAACACACTGCTGAAAGTAAGGATTTGATCCCACAGACACTGTAAAATTTGGCACCGATTTCTTCCTGTAATGTTGTTTTTACATTTTCACCCTTCAATCCAACATTTCGAATGGAAATCAATAAATCTTTATCCTTAAATTTACACCATTTGACTCCAGTTTACAGGAAAAAAGATAATTTTGACGATCAGATTTTCCCCTTGACAAAATCTGCCCCATTGGTATAGTCACACTACATTTAAACAATTGAGATTCTCCCGATAAAGCTAAACCTTTCGTGAGGAAGGGCGAAAAGCGGCGGGTTTTTTATAAAAGAGATGGCCGAGCTACCGAAGGATGAACCTCCGGTAAGTTCGACTTTTTTATTCCCAAATATTCTTAACAAAAAAAATATGGAAAGGAGGAATCAGGTATGAAATCAAAAAAATGTTTACTCCAATTTATTGGAGCCCTTTGCCTAACCTTCGTATGCCTTACACTTAGCGTGTCGTTCCTATTTGTATCCAACAGTTCTGCGGGCGACACAATTATAGGTGTGGTAGAAATCTCGCAGAAAAAAGTACCGCTTGTCATCACCGACCCTGGATCATATCGTCTGATAAGCAATTTAATAGTTTCCTCTCCCGACGTATCTGCGATCACTAATAACGCTGATAACGTGACAATTGATTTAAATGGATTCACTATTATTCAACTGGTTGAAGGAGGTCCGGCCTTCTTAGGAAATAAGTTACGTCTCAATGATAAAATCATAGCCGTAAATGATGTCCCTGTAGTTGGAATGGAACTCGTTGAGGCTGTTGAGCT
>CAYGWV010000071.1:0-16361 GCA_964353925.1 uncultured Syntrophaceae bacterium
GGAATAATGGAAGAGTGGAAGGATGGAATACTGGGTCTGAAAAGTCCATAAGTATCCCCTCCTCCTTCTTATCATCCTTCCAACATTCCAATGTTCCAATATCCCAGTCCATTATTGTCTCCAGTTCCGGGGGACTCCAGCCAAAGAGGCCTTTCGCTCAAGTTCACTCAGTTGATTTTCAAAATGCCTGATGGCATTGTTGACCCGAACCAATTCAGAACTTGATCCTCCTCTCCCTTCGTGTCTCCGTTTCATCTTGTTCAACTCATCCAGTGCTCGGGTATAGAGACGAAACTGACTTACCCAAAAATCCCTTCCGTACCCGCCAGGTCGATCGGCGGAGGGAGTCCCTTGCAGGGAATAGAGTGTCATCTTTCCATTGACGGAATCCAGCACCACTTTAAATTTACTGAGGAAAGAATTACCCAGTAGCCCTGCTGAACGACCCGGTAGATTATGGACCAGGACATCTACATTTTCAATCTCTGCTTCCCCCACACGTATGGATCTCAATGTGACCAGAGGATTAAAGATGACGGAACTGGCCGTAGTGATCGGGATAAAAGGGGTGTTTTCATCAATCGTAATTCCTAACTCCTTCGCTGCTTCTCGACTGATGACCGTAAAACTTGCCCCTGTATCCACAATGAAATACTGCCTTATTCTTTCATTCAGAACGACTTCTGTGAATGACACCTCCCCGCTTCGCACAAGGTCCACGGTGACGCCCTCGGGTTCAGAAATTTTTTCAGGGAGAGAGGGCTTGGACTTTTCTTGGGGTTTCGGAGTGGGGGTCTCTTTAGAAGGTTTTCGAGTCTCCGCCTCTTCATGATATTTCTCCGGGATCGTCGAAAGATCATCCGTAAAATGAACCGTCCCTTTCTCATCCACCCACTTATACATCTCCCCGTAACTGGAGGCTGCCCAGACTCCCAGCATAATGATGAGAAGAAGGAGTGACCTCATTTTCCTGTTCCCCAACATGCAGAGATTCTACTCATTCTGCACAAGGATGTCAACCCTCCGGCTCCCCGGGGCATCCATGCCAGAGCCCGCTCAGGGTTGACTCTGAGCGGTGCCCACCATGCTTCTAAAGGACAGGGCTGAACGCCGTCGAATGGGTCAATTGCTGTTTCCAACCCACTCTGTTATAATTCTTGGTATCGAGAAATAGAAAGGAGGGCTTTATGGGAACGAAATCAGAAGGAAATCTGAAAGAGGCATTCGCAGGAGAATCTCAGGCCAATCGAAAATACCTCGCTTTTGCTAAGAAGGCAGATCAGGAAGGATATTCACAGGCGGCCAAACTTTTCAGGGCGGCCGCTGAAGCCGAAACCGTCCATGCCCACAACCATCTTCGCGTCTTGAACGGGGTCAAATCGACAAAGGAAAATCTTCAGGAGGCCATCGGCGGTGAAACCCATGAGTTCAAGAGCATGTACCCCGGGATGAAGGAAGCTGCGACGGCCGAGAAGAATGATGCAGCCTTCCAGACATTTAATTTCGCCAATGAGGTAGAGAAGATCCACGCCGCTCTATACTCAAAAGCCTTGGAGAAACTTGGGAAAAATGAGGCCGTGGATTATTATGTCTGTCCTGTCTGCGGTAATACAGTTGAAAAGGTACCACCGGAGAATTGCCCGATCTGCGGTGCTCCAGGCAAAAGTTTCATGAAAATTGCCTAAACTTAATTCTATACAAACAAAAAAATAAGACCTTTCAACATTCCCTCCCCCTCCGATGAGGGAGGGGGTGGACAAATGGAGCTTAATCCCCCCTCTCCTTCCTCCCCTCCCGCCAGTCGTTGCGACTCGAAACCGAGGGGAGGGGAAAGCGGAGTTGATGAAAACCTACTTTCTCCATCCTCAATCGATTCGAAGCCTCTTCGACAATATTGCTCCCACCTACGATCTCCTCAATCATCTTCTTAGCCTGGGAAGAGATTTTTATTGGAGGAGAAGGGCGGTCCAGGAGTTGAAAGGGCTCGAAGGCCGGATATTAGATATGGCTACAGGGACAGGGGATGTCGCCATCGAGATCATCCGCCAGAATGATCATCCAAGGAGGGTCTTCGGATTGGACTTCTCCGAACCCATGATCAAAAGAGCCCGGCAAAAGGTTTTTGAAAAAAGTCTGTCACAAACGATCACTTTAAGCCTTGGAGATGCCCTCTCCCTTCCTTTCCGGGACAATACTTTTGATGCTTCAATGATCGCCTTTGGCCTGAGGAATATTGTGAAGAAAGAGCAGGCCCTTTCTGAGATGGTACGGGTCATCAAAAAGGATGGAAAAGTGATCATTTTAGAATTTACTTTTCCTCAAAAGGGATGGATGAGAAGACTCTATCCGATCTATTTTCAAATGGTCCTTCCTCGGGTGGGAGGCTTCATCTCCGGAGATCGAGGAGCCTACGCCTATCTCCCGGAATCGGTTTTCCATTTTGCATCCGCAGAGAATTATGAGCAGATCATGAGGAATGTCGGTTTGGTAAATGTAGGCTCCCAATCATTGACGGGTGGGGTGGCCTCCGTTATCTCAGGAATAAAAAAGTCCCCATGATCCGGCCTTTTTCTCTATCCGATTTAGAATCCATTCTTCAAATCGAAAACCAATCTTTTCCAAAATCGCCCTATGATTGGACAACCTTCCTCACCCTTCACACCCTCTATCCGGAAACGTTTTTGGTTTATGTCGGCACAAACCATGGACAAAAAGAGGAGAAGATTTTAGGATATATCGTTTTCTCTCAGGACGGGCATATTATTTCGATCGCTGTCCAGCCTCATCATCGGAGAAAAGGCATCGGGAGGGAACTCCTCCAGGGGGCGATGAAGACTTCCCCTCTTAAAAAGGTATGGGCGGAGGTGAGAAGAGGCAATCAAGGAGCTCAATCCTTTTATTCTAAGATGGGATTTCAAGTGGCAGGGTTGGTTCCGAACTATTATGGAAATGAAGATGCCCTGATCGTCCAATGGACTCCGGGTGCCTCCGAATCTTATTGACCCTGTTGTATTATGCGAAGATCCGATTGAATTTTTTAAGACATCCTTCTCTCCTATGAAGGGCTGGCAAAGATTCGAAATACACAGTTTCAAACAACAGATTTGATAAGGATTATCTCCTTGGTTATGGATAAAATCCCGATCGGAAAAAGGGAGGTCTTATGAGCGGAATTTTTGGAATTGTGTCGAATAAAAATTGTGGGGACGACTTGCTTTACGGCACCGATTACCATTCTCATATGGGGACGGAATATGGGGGCATGGCGGTCTCCGGAAAGCAATTTCACCGTTCCATTCATGATATTAGCAAATCCCAATTTAAATCAAAATTTTTCGATGAATATAAAGAAATGAAGGGCCATCTGGGCATTGGGGCTATCAGCGATCGGGACCCTCAACCTCTGATTATCGGAACCAAGTTCGGAAATTTCGCTATTGTTTTTGCAGGTTTGATAGAGAACGTGAATGAATTGGGTTCAGAACTTCTCAAAAAGGGGGAAACCTTTGGTGAGATGTCGAGTGGTGGAATCAACTCCGTCGAGTTGGTCGCCAAACTGATCACCATGGGGCGAACCATTCCTGAAGGGATCGAAGGAGTGTACAACCGGATCAAAGGGTCTGCCTCTGTTCTCCTCTTGAAAAAAGATGGAATTTATGCCGCCCGAGACCGTTTGGGGCGAACTCCTCTGGTGATCGGGGAAAAGGAGGGAGAATTCGCCGTCGCCACAGAAACCTGTTCCTTCTTAAATTTGGGATTCCGTATCAAAAAATACCTTACCCCCGGTGAAATCGTCTTTATTGGGAAATCAGGATTGGAGGAGAAATCTCCTGGTAAAGCAACAAACCAAATCTGTTCCTTCCTGTGGATCTATACGGGCTATCCTGCCTCCAGTTATGAAGGGATCAGCGTGGAACTGGTCAGGGAGCGATGCGGAAGGGCTCTGGCGAAGAACGATGAAGTGCAGGCTGATCTTGTATCGGGCGTCCCCGATTCAGGAGTCGGTCATGCCATTGGGTATGCGATGGAATCAGGGCTTCCCTATCGAAGACCTCTGGTCAAGTATACACCTGGATATGGACGGAGTTACACCCCTCCTTCCCAAGAAATGCGAGACCTTGTCGCAACGTTGAAACTCATTCCTGTCAAAGAAGTGATCTGCGGGAATCGGATCGTCCTGTGCGAGGATTCTATCGTCAGGGGGACCCAACTAAAAAACTACACCATTAAAAAGCTTTGGGAGTGCGGAGCGAAGGAAGTCCACATCCGACCCGCTTGTCCTCCCCTCATGTTTCCGTGTCGATTTGCCCTCTCCACCCGGTCCAAAGAAGAATTGGCCGCTCGAAAGGCCATTCGGGCCCTTGAAGGAAGGGATATCGAAGAGGTTAGGGAATACATCGATCAGCGATCAAAAAAGTACAAACAGATGGTGGAATGGATTGGGAAGGAATTGGGAGTGACGACGTTGAGATATCAAAAAATCGAAGACATGGTTGACGCGATCGGTCTCCCCAGAGAGAAACTCTGTCTTTACTGCTGGATCGGAGATCACTAAACCGTCCAAATTTCGATTTTGGATTGCGGATTTCGGAGCCTAATTCCGCATTCTGCATTCCGCATTCCGCAATTCAGTTTACCCTTGAACCCTCAATTATTTCGAGAATCGAACGATGTCCCCCACTTTGACCCCATGGGAAGAAAACCAACCTTTGTTCATCTCCAAAGCATAAAGGATGGGGCTGGGGGGAACATGGGAATCTGAAGTCAGAGGTTTCATATCTGTAATCCAAACAATCCGGCCATCCTTGCCGATGAAGGCAATGCTCAGGGGAAGGAGGGTATCTTTCATCCAAAACCCGTGGGTGTCCTCTGTTTCAAAGATAAAGAGCATCCCCTCGTCTCTCCCCAAATGCTTTCTGCCCATCAACCCATGGCTCCGCTCTTCTGGAGTCTGGGCAACCTCCACCCAGATTTCTTTGTCATGGATGTAAAGAGGAATTCTCAGAATACCCTGGGAATGGGTGATGGGAATCCACAGTAAAAACAGGATGAAAAGGATCCCTTCAATCCTTCGGCTCAGCCTTCTCCTCTCCTTTTTCATCCCCATCCCCTTTTTCAAGCTCGATGAGGTTCCGAATCTCATCCTTGATCTTGGCCGTGTTCCACTGAATAAATAAAACCCAGAGGGGAAGAAGAAGCCAAAGAATCAAGAGGATGCCAAAAAAGACAACGATTGCGATGGCGATCCCAAAAGGAAGCTCTTTAAAGATCTGTTCGATATAACCTTCCATCCCCGTCCATACCTCCTTTAGCCATTCCTCACAATAATGAATCGCATAGCGCATGGCACAAAGCGCAAAGGGTTTTTACGCCATGCTCTAGGCTCCATGCGCTATGCTGTACCTATCGGGCTTGCTCTCCTCCCAATTGCTTCCTCAGTTTATCGTTGACCTTTAAGACTTGATCCACATCCGAACCGGCCAGTTCCCAGGAATAGCTATCCTTGCCATCTTTCTTCAGTTTGATCTTTACCTCCGGAGGAAGAGGTTGCTCTTTTCTCATCTTTTCTTTTTCCACAATGACCTTCGGAACGGGTGGATTCTCTGATTTGCCTTGTGGAGGAAGGGATTCTTTCCCGCAGGCGATGAGGACAAAGATCAATGCAATCAAGACAGTGAGTATTTTCTTCATACTCTTTAAGTCCCTTCTTTGAAGGGATCAATCCTCTTTTAGGAACAGCCGACATCCTTTCAGAAATTCTTCTTTGGTACGGGCCTCTTTGGGGTAAGAATAAGTTCTGAATTGAACGTTTATCCCTCTTGAAATATAGTTTCCCTGGGTCAATTTCACTTGAATCCTCTCCCCAATCTCTTTGGCCAACTTCTTATCGTTGAAAGAAAAAATATAAACCGCGCTGTTTTGGAAAGGGATGACTGTGTCGACCGAACGAACCATCTTTTGGAGGGCATACATCACCCCTTCCCAGGACTCATGGCTGAGCACCGATTCCCGTTTGGTCCTTTGTTCCCAAAAGTCCACTCGAATTATGGAGAACGGGGTCTTATCTTTTTCCGCTTCTTCGAGCATCGGATTGAGAATGAGGTGGTAGATGGTCTCTATCCCAAATATGGGAAGGGTCAAGACAAAGCAGGCGCCACTTTCAGACTTGTCCTCCGCGTGAATAGAACCCTGGTGAGTTTCAATGATTTCTTTAACAATGGCAAGTCCCAACCCTGTCCCTGTGATGAGTCCTGTCTGGGTTCTCCCTCCTTGATAGAAACGGTCAAATACTTTGGGCAAGTCTTCCGGGGAAATGCCCACCCCTGTATCCGTCACTACAATCTTTAGATAATCCCTCTTCTCGGTGAGCCCCCTCGAATCAACGGTGATCTTCCCTCCAGGAGGGGTGAACTTAATTCCGTTGCCGATGAGATTGATGAAGACTTCCACCATTCGATTACGATCGATCAAAACAACGGGGATATCCGGATCGAGCCGATTTTCAACGGTGATCCTCTTTTCCTCCAACTGCTGAGAAAAAGTCATCACCGCATCCTCCACTGCCTCCATCAGACGAATCGGCTCAAACCTCAGTTTCAAACCCTTTCCGGATTCAATCCTGGAGAAATCAAGGATCGTCTCGATCAGGTTCGTCAAGCGTATAATATTCTTTTTGGCAATGCCTAAGTATTCTGCCTGATCCTCGGTGAGAGTTCCCACATGTCCTTCCAGCATAAGAGAGATAAATTCCTTGATGACGGTCAGAGGGGTTCGAAGTTCATGGGAAACGCTGGAGATGAAGGTGGACTTCAATTGGTCGAGCCGCTTCAGTTCTTCATTGGCCTTCTCCAGCTCCGTCGATTTCTGAGTCAGATCCGTGACGAGATCTTTCTCACGGATCACCCGATTCAATTTTGCCATCATCTCGTCTATGCTGAAGGGCTTGGTAATGTAGTCCATGCCTCCCACACCGACCACATCCGTATAAGAATAGGAAGCTCCATGGGCGGTCATACAGATGATATAGGTACCCGGAAATTGATCCCGCACCTCCCTCATCAATTCGAACCCATCCATCTCCGGCATCTTGACGTCCGTGATCATGATGCTGAAAGGCTTATCCTTCAAAATCTGTAAGGCTTCTTTCCCATTGACAGCGGTGACCGCCTCATGGCCCATCAGGTTGATGATTTTAGAGACCATCTCCCCAACGTTCGCCTCATCATCCACCACTAAAATTCTTTCCTGATCCACAAAAGGTATCCTTTTTTGGCCAGACTGAATCCCCTCGACCCCTTTTCGTACCCGCCCACCATAGGCAGGAGGGGGGCGAGAAGGCATTTAGAAAAAGAATATTCCTTTTCCCTGACAATTTCAACAAAATTGTGGAGCCCCACCGTCAGAGTCCCTGGTTCCTGATAAACGCCCCTGTGAGGCGACATCCCCCGCTTGCGTCGGGACAGAAGCCGGGGGACGTCACAACTATTTGCTTCCCATCTCCTTTTTCCAAGCAGCGAAGAAGACCAGGAACCTCTCAGAGGTCCCTGGGGGGAGATTCAGGAAATGAATTCCAGGTGGAATCGCTTCCTCGAAGAGGTGCGGGTTCATCTCTTTAATTTCCTTGTAATAAAAACCAATGGCCCTGGCGATCTCCATCACGGGAAGAGGCTGAGTTAATTCAATTTGAATTCTCTCCATCTGGAGGGGATGATAAAACTCTTTTTCCCCTAAGCTAAATCCATATCTCCCTGGATCGGAAAGAATGATTTTAGCCACAGCGATCTTATAGACATACCGTTCTGTCTCCAATGGAAGATCAAGATAGAAATAATTCCTCGTCTTTTGAAGATCGATCTCTCTTCGAACTTTATTCTCTCCTGCGTTATAGGCGGCCATTGAAAGTGTCCAACTGTTGAATTCTTCATAGAGGCTTCTTAGATAAGAGAGAGCGCCCTCCGTGGCCTTGAAAAAATCAAACCGTTCATCAACGCTTCGGTTCTTCCTCATGCCATATTTCTCGCCGGTGGAGGGAATGAACTGCCAGACCCCGGCTGCGCCGGAGGAGGAGACGGCCTCAGGTCGAAGGCCGCTTTCCGTGATGGTCACATACTTCAAATCATCCGGCAATCCCATCTCCTTCAGCCTCTTCTCAATAAAAGGAAAATATCGCCGTGCTCGTTTCATCCATAAAAGGACCTGGACTTCGTTGGACAGAGCCACGAGAAATTCCCGATCTAAATTTTCCCAGACATTCCTGTCTTCTACGGGAAAGCGCTCTTCGCAGAGAGATACCTCTTTGGGAAGTTTATAGGTGGTGAGAGAACGACGGGGTTGACCACTGTTCAAGCGGGTTCCCATATTCGCCACCTCTGAACGAAGGATGGAAACAGATTGTTCCAGTGTCTTCAATCTCTCCGACAAGACATCATATTTAGCATCATATTTCTCCGGGGATCCACTCTGACCCGTTATCTTCTCGGGTTCCTCTTGTATGGATGGACCCGTAGCGCAGCCGAGAAGAAAACCAACCCATAAAATGGAAACAATCCTATTTGCCGCTTTCATTTCTTTCCCCTGAAAAGACAAAAGATGACTCCCTATTTTCATTACCATAATCCTCCCACCAGATGCAAGCAGCGGTTCCCCCTTCAATTCTAAGAGATGGAGTGGTATACTCTATTTAATGAAAAGCCTCTTCGCACGGATGTTGCCCATTCTGGCCTGTGGAGTTCTCTTCCCCGGTTGTGTAGGGAAAGCACCTCTCCCCTCCTGGGTTTCAAAAATAAACGTGATAAAAGCTCCCGTTGGACCAGAGGAGATTTTCAGACTTCCCGAGGGAGACCTGATTGCCTATGCACAGCTTTTAAATGATCTCGATACGACAAGGGTTATCTTTATAGGGGAATCCCATGACCAAATTGAGCATCATAAGATTCAAGTGAGAATAATCCAGGACCTTGTAGCCAAAGGGAAGGATGTCGTGATAGGCATGGAGATGTTTGCGAGGTCTCAACAAGCCTCATTGGATCGGTGGAGCCAAGGACTCCTGACCGAAGAAGAATTTCTAAAAGAAGTTCATTGGGACACCACTTGGGGCGTGGATTATGAGCTTTATAAGAATATTCTCGACGCAGCAAAAAAACACCATCTCAAGGTATTGGGTCTTAACGTTCCGAGGAATTTGGTGAGAAAGGTGGCTGAAAATGGAATTGGAAAACTCCCTCGAGAAGATAGAAAGATGCTTCCCGAAATGGACTTAACGAATCAGCAACATCGCAGCTATATCAAGTCCATCTACAAAGATCATAAAGAGGGGTCGGCAGAGGGCTTTGAAAAGTTTTATCAGGCTCAATGCCTTTGGGACGAGGGCATGGCAGAATCTCTTTCTGAATTTCTCAAATCCTCTCAGGCAGAAGGAAAGACCCTATTAGTATTTGCCGGCAGCGGCCACATCGTTTTCGACTTTGGTATCCCGAAACGATTTCACCGACGAGCGCCCACGCCTTATCAAACCATCATTCTAAAGGCATGGAGAGAAAAAATGGATGGAGATTTCGCTTTCACCGAAGCCTCTTCACCCCTTGCCAACTTCCTCTGGATCACAAAACCGAATCCTCCAGAAAAAAAGAGGCCCAGAATCGGGGTGATCCTAAAAACGAAAGAGGATTTAAAAGGGCTGGGGATTGAACAGGTGCTTCCAGGAAGCCCCGCTGAAAAGGCCGGCCTTCTCCCCGGAGATCAGTTGATTGCCGTGGAAGGAATAGAAATCAGAGAAGTGAAAGAAATTCACCATGCCCTTTCGGAAAAAGGCTGGGGCAAGGACATCACTCTTACCATCCACCGGGAAGGAAAGAAGAAAGAAATAACGGTCGAACTCCCTCCTTTAGAAGACTAACAGGCTGCTGAAAAACGCCCATCTGCTTCGTTTCCCTCATCCTTCGTCATTGCGGCGTACGTCCAAGTACGCCTCATTCCTCAGGATTTCGGGGGCCTTGCATCTGGGCATTTTTGAGCAGCCTGAAAAATAAAACTTTTCAGCAACCTGCTAAATATCATCCTTGACTCATCCACTCTGATTTGACTCCGATTTTCGTCCTCACCTCATCCATCACCTCTTCCGCAATGGCTTTGCATCGAGCGGCGCCGGATTTTAATACATCGACCATGGCTTGAGGGTCTTGATTGATTTCTTTGACACGGGTCTGGATCGGGACGAGCTCTTCCGTCATGTTCTTAAAAAGGATCTCTTTGCATTCGATACATCCGAACCCTGCTGTCCGACAATTATGATCGACCAAGGCAATCTGATCCGGTTTTGAAAAGGCCTGATGCATCGTAAAAACATTACAGTGCTCTGGATGTCCCGGATCGCTCCGACGCTGCCGATGCTCACATGTTGCTGCGGTTCTCAATTTCTCCCAAATCATCTCGGGAGAGTCAAGTAGACCAATGGCATTATTCAACGATTTGGACATCTTTGCGCTTCCGTCGGTGCCTAGAATTCTCGGCGCATCGGACAGAATCACTTTGGGTTCTGGGAAAGTATCTCCGAAACGGGCATTGAACTTTCTGGCAATCTCTCTTGAAAATTCCACATGCTGTATTTGGTCCTCCCCCACCGGCACATACCCGGCCTTATAGATAAGGATATCTGCAGCCTGCAGCACTGGATAATCCAGAAGCCCCACATTGACATTGTGCCGGTGCTGCCTTCCCTTCTCTTTAAACTGAGTCATCCTTTCTAATTCACCGACGGGGGTGACACAGTTGAAGACCCATGCCAGTTCCGTATGCTCAGGCACATGGGATTGGACAAAAAGCTTGCATCGGTCGGGGGTTAGGCCGCAGGCCATGAGAACGGTCGCTGTTTCTAAAACCTTCTGCTGCATTGAGGCCACTTCGTATTCGATGGTGATCGCATGATAGTCCACCACACAATAGACACAGTCATAACGATTGACTAATTGAACCCAATTACGAATAGCGCCCACATAGTTTCCAATATGAATTTCACCCGACGGCTGAATCCCGCTAAAAATACGATCCATCAACTCCTCCATTCGAATCCCCCCCCACCCCCTCCTGAAGCTGTGAAAAATTGGTCTGATGCTGTTTCACGTCATTCCGGCGAAAGCCGGAATCCAGTGTTTTCAAGGGGGTAAAAATGCTCTGGACCCCGGTTTTCACCGGGGAGACGAATACAGCATGATTTTTTCACAGCTTCCCTTTAGCAAGGGGGAAACGGGGATTTTAAACAAAAAAGCCATGGGTATTGCCCATGGTCTCTCGTCCGTTCAATTTTGTTAAATTATAAATGGTGAGGTCCGGGGCAATATTCGCTTCTTGTACTTTTAAGCCATATCCAGACTAATTTCATCCCCTTCAAACCTGAATAATGATGGAATAACTTATCCTAATTTTACTAAAAAATCAACATCTTCACTTGATTTCATTGATAAAATCGCAGAGCATTCTGGCGGTTTTTTCAACGACGGCCGCACACTTTTCCATGCCTCCTGCGGCCAACCATTTCTGTCGTTCTTCCTCGTTATCCAAATGGAACCCTGTGATGTTGTAACAGACATTGCTCCCAAACTCTTTTTCGAATTGGTTCCAGAATTCTCGGCACTTCCCATAGACCTTTGCCACAGCCTCCTTATCCTTGGGATCGGTTCTTCCTATTTTCATCCCAATGGCCATGATCGCACCGGTGAATGCTCCGCAGAGAGACCCTTTCCGCCCAATTCCTCCACCAAATCCTGTGGCCAATCGGGGGATAAGGGAATCTTCTATCCCAAAATAGTCCTTGAAACTCAAGGAGATTGCTTCCGCTCAGTTAAAGCCCTGATTGAAATAGCCTTTCGCCTTCTCCGATATCCATTTCTCATCATCTTTCTTTGCCATTGACCGCCCTCATCTCAGCGCAACAATCGCCTCAATCATCGTTTTCCTGAAAGTTTGATGCAAGAGGTTGTACGCTCCATCCCCTTTCTATTTCCCCAATTGTTCCAGGGGGGATGAACTCAAATTTAGCATTTCAAAGATAAAATATCAAACTTCCCCAATCGAAAGTGATTAAAAAGTGTGTTTGAAACCTACGCACCCCTAACCGATGGAGAGATCAATACAGGAGTTAAAAAGCGGCTCAAAATTGCTTGACCCGGGAAGATGTGTTAAATTTTCTGAAGCTTGCCATCTCCCTGAGGTGGGGAGATAACCTTTTTTGCCAGCGGCTTCTGTTCATCTCTTGTTGATCATCGTCGAAGTGTTTTAGCTCCTCGTCAATCCTGCATTGGGCAGAACGGAGTTAGGTCACAGATGAAATTCACCATATTCTCCAGGTTGATGATTGGTTACTTCGCCATGTTCTTTCTGGTCATTTTAGTAAGTGTCTATGCCATTTTAAGATTACACCAACTTAACGCGGGGACCCGCCATATTCTAAACATCGACAATCGTATCCTGGATTACCAGGAAAAATTAGCAGACTCCATCCTGTCACAGTTGCGATATGAAAAGAAATATGTCCTTACAAAGGACGTCCTCCTTTATGAGCAATTTTTGTCGGCGGAAAGGGACTTCACTAAATTTCTTTCTGAACTTCTCCTCATTGTGGATACCTCCGAGAAAAAAGATTCGCTGAGCAAGGCAAAAAACCACTACCTACGTTTCCAATCATTGATTGACAAAGAGATTGAATATGTTCGAGGGAATCAAAGCTACTCTAAAAGGTGGTACGAACAGGAGATGGAAAAAACCTCAGATGGAATTCTGGAAGAACTTAAAAAACTGGAGGTCTATTCTCGGCATGACATTCAGCAAAGAATGAAAATGCTGGGAGAATCTTCAGCCTCTGCTCGAAAACTCATGATTACGATGTCTGCCATCGCCATTGTTTTAGTCATCGTTACGTCCTTTTTGAACACCAGAAATATCACCCGACCTCTCAAGATTTTGATGGAAAAGACCAAGGAAATTTCCAAAGGTGTCTTCGATGACAACTTGAAGATCACCTCTCCCCCGGAGATATCGGAGTTAACGGAAGCTTTCAATTCGATGTGTGGTAAGCTGAAGATGGTGGATAAGATGAAGTCTGATTTTTTCTCCTCCATGTCCCACGAATTGCGCACCCCGCTCACCTCCATAAAAGAGGGGATCAGCCTCTTGCGGGATGGAGCGGGAGGAGCGATCCCGGAGAAGCAGAAGCGACTTTTGGCCATTCTCTCTGAAGAGAGCAAACGTTTGATCGACCTGGTCAATTCCTTGTTAGACCTATCCAAAATGGAAGCGGGGATGATGACCTATACCTTTGAACCGGGAAGCCTCGCCCCGTTGATTGAAAGGGCAGCCACGGAGATGACCCCCCTCGTCGAAGCCAGGAAGATCACCCTCAAGACAAGGATTGATGAGAAGCTGCCTATGATAAGGATCGATCGGGAGAAAATCTTACAAGTGTTACGAAATCTGATCGGAAATGCGGTGAAGTTCACTCCTGAAGGGGGGCAGGTGAGGGTCGCTGCCCGGTTCATGAATCGAGGGGTCGAAGTTTGGGTGTCAGATACAGGTCCCGGTATAACAAAAGAAAATCTTATTAACATCTTTGAGAAGTTTCGTCAGGCACACCTCAAAAATTCGGCTTACATCAGGGGGACTGGATTGGGTCTGGCTATTGTCAAACATGTGATTACCGCTCATGGAGGTAGGGTATGGGCAGAAAGCGAACCGGGGCAGGGGAGCTCATTTATTTTTGTGTTGCCGGTCTGATAGTCCTTGCCCTTCAGGGTTGTGCTCCTTTGGAAAATACGAGAGTAAAAATAAAGGGAAAGGTGGAGGCCTACCAGTATCTCCATCGCGGGAAAGGACTTCTTGCTCAAGGAGACTACGAGAGTGCCTTTAATGAAAACTTAAAAATTTTATCCCTTGCCATTCACAGACCTCCAGAGGATGAGGCTCTTTTTAACATCGGGTGGATATATGCTCATCCCGGAAATCCTAAAAAGGATTATGAGAAATCTATCTTCTTTTTCAAAAAACTATTGGAGGATTTCCCCAAAAGCTCTTGGAGCGAACGAGCTAAAATCTGGGTGGGCATCCTTCAGGAGAATGAGAAATTGAACCAGACGATTGAAGCACTCAACCAAATGAATGAGAAATCAAAACAAATGGATAGGGGGATTAAGGAATGGGCAGAAGCACGTGAATCTTTCCTCATTTCTCAAAAGCTTCTTGCTCAGGGAAATTATGAGGGTGCTTTAAAGGAAAACCGAAGGATCTTATCCCTCTCTGGCCAAAATCCTCCAAGAGATGAAGCCCTTTTTAACATGGGGCTAATCCATGCTCACCCGGGAAATACTAAAAAGGATTATGCAAGGGCTCTCACTTTTTTTAAAAGACTGATCAAGGATTACCCGCAAAGCTCCTGGGTCGAGCAGGCAAAAACCTGGGTTGGGATGCTTCAGGAGAATGAGAAATTGACCCGCTCGAATGAGGAACTAAGCCAAATGATTGAAAAATCGAAGCAGGTGGATATTGAGATCGAAGAGAAGAAGAGAGAGAAAGCGAAATAAGGGGGGGGCGGTGCTGAGGTGCTGCGGGCATTTAACAAAAATGAAAGTGAGATAAGAGGAACGATGTCTAAAGGAAAGATCTTAGTGGTGGACGATGATAGAAATCTCTTAGAGCTTGTAAAGATGAGGTTGGAGTCCGCAGATTATGAAGTGACCACCGCGCTCAGGGAAGCGGATGCCATCGAAGCCGTTAAGACCCAGGTCTTTGACCTGTCTGTCGTTGACCTGCAGCTTGTCCGTCAGGATGGGATTTCCCTGATGGAAGAGCTTCACCTCATCCTCCCTGAGATGCCTGTGATCATCCTCACAGCCTATGGAAGCATCGAAAGTGCCGTGGAGGCCATGAAAAGAGGAGCCACCAGCTATCTGACCAAACCTTTTGAGCCCCAGGATCTCCTTCACCAAATCGAGAGGGCCATCGAGAATCGAAGGCTCAACGTTGAGATCAAAAGACTTAAAGGGCTGTTGGAGGAAAGATACGATTTTGTGAACATTGTGGCCAGAAGTGAAAAGATGAAGAGGGTTCTGGAGATGGTATCCCAGATCGCCAAAACGGAATCAACGGTTTACATCCACGGGGAAAGTGGAACGGGGAAAGAACTCATTGCCAAAGCCATTCATCTTGCCAGCGACAGGAAAAACAGACCCTTTATCGCCATCAACTGTGCTGCCCTCCCTGAAGCCCTGATGGAGAGCGAACTTTTCGGGCATGAAAAGGGAGCCTTTACCGGAGCGGTTCGAAGTACAAAGGGTTTATTCACCCAGGCCCATGCCGGCACCCTCTTCTTGGATGAAATTGGAGATATGCCGCTTTCCCTTCAGGCCAAGCTTTTGCGGGCCCTCCAGGAGCGACAATTCTATCCCATTGGCAGTGAAAAGCCTGTGGAGGTCGATGTGAGGGTGATCGTGGCCACCCAAAAGGACCTTGAAAGTCATGTCAAGCAAGGTCTCTTCCGCGAAGACCTTTTCTACAGGATTCACGTGATTCCTATACAACTGCCCCCCTTGAGAGACAGAAAGGAAGACATTCCCCCATTGGTAGAACATTTCCTCCGCAAATTCAGTCAGCAAATGAAAAAAGAGGTGAAGGGTCTCATGCCTCAAGCCATGCAAAAACTGATGCTCTATGAATGGCCAGGGAATGTCCGGGAATTAGAAAACACAGTGGAATATGCAGTCGTCATGACTCAGCAAAATAGGATTACAGAAGATTTTATACTCCAAACCAAGGGAGTCATATCTGAAGAACCCTTAAAGCCATTAAAAGAGGCCAGAGATGCTTACGAGAAGGGCTATCTTATCCATCTTCTCGAAATCTGTGAAGGGAATGTCACCAAGGCTGCAAAGCTTGCAGGAAAGTATCGGGCCGATTTCTATGATCTCCTCAGAAAACATAATCTGAAGAGCGAAGATTTCAAGAAACCCTCATGAAGTGAAGGGAATAACCTGCTATCGTAAGTTCTTTCTGTAGGAATATCCATACAGGAAGGACAATCCTTAAAGATCTGCCAGCGGAAAAAATCCTTTAAATTCAGCTCATTACTTCCAATCTCTGTATTTGGCACCCCCCTTGCTTTAGTTCTCTCTTGAGAGCCTGCTGAAAACCTCATTTTTTTCAGGCTGATGAAAAAGGCCCAGATGCAAGGCGCCCGAAATCCTGAGGAGTGAGGCGTACTTAAATGTACGCTGCAACGACGAAGGATGAGGGGAACGCCGCAGATGGGCGTTTTCCAACAGCCTGTTGGGACTCTACTTATTTCACAAGGAAAGGGGGAGGGAGATGAAAATACTCAT
>CAYGWV010000072.1:0-12152 GCA_964353925.1 uncultured Syntrophaceae bacterium
AACGGGAATCCAGAGTAGAATAATTTCAAATATCTTTGGCTAGATTTGAGACTCCGAACTCTGAACTCCGAACTCATCACTCAATCATATTGGTTCTAAAACGATGGTCACCTTGCCATCAGGAAGAGTTTGCGGTAAGGCCTTCATTTTCATCCCGATCTTGATCTTCTTCAGATCCACCTTCGGTATCCAGCCCATGATCCGCAATCCACCCTCTACCTCCAGAAGCCCGATCGGACAGGGCTCAAATTGAATGCTTGAAAAAGGCATCAGAGGCTGCCGGACGGCGAAGTGCTCTGGAGGGACATGGATCTTTGTGAAAGTGACCAGGGCCCCGTCACCCTTCAACGCTTTCCACTCCATATCGCTGGACATACATTCCGGGCAATCCGCCTGCGGCGGATAGTATGGCTTCCTGCATTTCTTGCAGATCGTTGACATAATCTTCCCCGCGGCCAGATCCTCTGCGAATCGAGCCACCTTTGTCTGTGAGATGGCTAAAGAGAAATTTTTGAAATCCATTCTACTCCCTCCTGAAGATGTGGACGGCTACGACCTGTCCGGTCCCGCCGACGTTGTGGCTAAGCCCCATCTCTGCATTCTTCACCTGTCTCTCACCCGCTTCCCCTCTCAACTGTTTTGTAATCTCAACGGCCATGGAGACTCCTGTGGCCCCGAGGGGATGGCCTTTCGATTTCAATCCCCCATCCACGTTGACCGGAATCTTCCCCCCCACATAGGTCTCCTTTGCCTGGATCAATTTTCCACCCTCCCCCTTTTCACAGAAACCAAGATCCTCATAAGCCACAATCTCTGCAATGGTAAAACAGTCATGGACCGTTGCAACATGAATATCGGAGGGCCCCGCCCCTGCCATCTTGTAAGCCGTCTTCGCGGCTTCACGGGCTGAAAGGATGGAGGTTAAGCTTTTTCGGTCGCCGATCCTCATCGTATCCGTGGCAAGACCCAGTCCGGCTACCCAGACCGGTTTTTTGGATACGGCTTTTGCTTTCTCTTCAGAGGCAAGAAGCAGAGCAGCAGCCCCATCCGTAATGAGGCTGCAATCGAAAAGCTTCAATGGGTGAGCCACCGTAAACGAAGTCAAAGCCTTATCCAGAGTAATGGGCTTTTGCATATGGGCATAGGGATTCAGGCTTCCATAATAATGATTCTTCACCGCCACCCCAGCCATCTGCTCTTCGGTGGTACCAAACTCAGCCATGTGGGCATTGGCAATCATCGCATAGTAGCCGGGGAAGGTCATACCAAAAGGATATTCCCAAGTCGCATCCCCTCCTCTGCCCATGATGTCCGTCGCCATGCTGGTCGGCACTTCGGTCATCTTCTCCACGCCAACGACCAGAACGAAATCGGCGAGACCCGATGCGACATTCATCCACCCCGTTCTCAAGGCCATGCTTCCTGTGGCGCAGGCTCCTTCCACGCGGAAATTGGGTTTCGGATGAAAACCGATATAGTCATGCACCTGGGCAGAGGGCTGGAGGGCGATGGAGAATTCATCTCCTGCAATTCCTGTCACCATGCTGTCCACTTCTTTGAGGGGAATCCCCGCATCATCGAGACAGGCTTTGACCGCTTCAAACGCAAGTTCCCGCAACGAAGCATCCGATCGGACCCCAAATTTTCCATGACCAATTCCGACGACAGCCACTTTTCTCATATCCTTCTCCTATCCTTTCTTTCCAATCAATGCACCGGCGATGGTATTTTTTTGAATCTCTCGTGTCCCTTCGTAAATCTCAGTGATTCTTGCATCCCGATAGTACCGCTCCACTTCATATTCCAACATATAGCCGTAACCGCCGTGAATCTGAATGGCCTCTTGAGCCACTTCCACGGCCACTCTTCCCGCAACCATCTTCGCCATGGAGGTTAATTTCGGCTCAATTCTTCCCTCATCAAAATTCCAGCCTGCTTTATAAACCAGACATCTGGCTGCTTCAATCTGGGTCGCCATGTCCGCCAATTTGTGTTGTGTCACTTGAAACCCGACTAACTTCTGGCCAAACTGTTCCCTTTTCTTAGCATAATCAAGAGCGCGATCGAAGGCTCCCTGGGCAATCCCTAATGCCTGAGCTGCCACCATCACCCTGCTCTCGTCAAAGAATTCGATCACTTGATAAAAACCTTTATGAAGATCTCCAACGAGATTCTCCTCGGGGACTCGAACTTGATCAAACGACATTTCTGTGGTAGAGGTCATTTTGATGCCCATCTTCTCTCCGAGTTCACTCACCTCGAATCCCTCGCTTCCCTTTTCAACAATGAAGGTGGACATCCCTCGATAACTCGGCTTGACCTGGGAGTCGCTCTGGCAGAGGACGATCACAAAATTGGCGAGGGTCCCATTGGAGATGAAGGTCTTCACTCCATTGACCAGAAATCCATCCCCGTCTCTCACTGCGGTGGTTCGAACCTGGGTAAGATCGCTCCCATGATCGGGTTCGGTGAAGCCACCCGCAGAAATGGCCTCTCCCCGTGTGATGGGAATCAAATACTTTTTCTTCTGAGCTTCGCTTCCAAATCTCAGAATGATCTCTGAGGCAAAGTTGGCGATGCTCAGGCAGATTCCAACCCCCGAATCCCTTCTACAGAGGGCTTCAACGATCAATGCGTTTTCGAGGATTCCATATCCCTGTCCGCCATATTCTTCTGGGTAATGAATTCCGATAAGTCCAAGTTGACAGGCCTTCTTCAGGAAGGCCAAAGGAAATTGATGGTTTCGCTCGAGATTCAAAATGACCTCTTTGTCAAATTCTCCCTTGGCAAATCCATCCGCGGCCTTCTGGATTTCTTTCTGCTCTTCGGTCAAATTGAAATTCATGCCACTCCTTTCCTTGAGGAATGAGTTCCTCTCATCGGGTTTAAATATCTCAAAAAGCCTGGAGGTTTGTCAACTGTCTCATTCAGGATTTAGGATGGCTGGCGAATAGGTTTATGCCAACAGGTTCATGGAGCCCCACGGGCAAAGTCTGTGGTCTTCTGCGTAGGCGGATAAGAAACCACTTTTCTTCTTTCAAGAGGAAATCTCAGAGAGAGGATCGTTTCCCCCCTCTTTTTGTCTGTTTCAAAATTCATTTTCCCCCAATTCTTCAGTACCATTCCCTTCACCAGTCGTAACATGAATTCCAACGCTTCATCCTTTTGTATCGTTGGGATTTGCCCCCATGCGGCCGCGGCCTGCCGCACCGGCTCCCGGTCGCCGGAAAAAACTACCGAAATCTCAATATACCCCCCATACCTCTCAAAAAAGGCCTGGGTCTCCCCACTCTCCCTCTGAAAAATGAACGATCTTGTCAAAAACTCAATGTTCCCATTGGGCGGTGTTGATAGGATGACATATTGGAGGACGAAATTCAGAATATATTTCAACTGCTCATCAGGAACGATGATTTCGGGGAGATTCTCTTCAAGTTTCTTGAATAGGTGCGCTCTTTTTTCTTCCAGTTGAGCCTTGTTTTTCTTCAACACCTTTTCGATAAAGGCATTGACGGTGTTCACTTTCTTAATCGGCGTGGTGACCTGGAAATAGTTGAGAAGACCGCTCAGTAGTAAATCGGTCTTGGTGATATCCCGGGTCATCGTCTGGTAAAGAAACTTACCGAGTTCCTTGTCGCTGAATCTATCCTGAGAAAATTGCGTGAGGCTTTTAATCGAGTCCAGAACACTTTTCACGTAATGAATCGACCCAGCCCATGAGGCACGTTCCTCTAGAGACTCTCGATCCCGCCTGTCGGCGGAGGCGGTGGAGCAAGGAATTTGAACGGGCCAGAGGATAAAAAAGGGTCGCTTTGATTCCCCACCTCGTCTCTGGAAGTAATTCCAATATAGTAAGTTCCGGGTTCGGTAGGGAATTCCGGCCAATCATCAGGGATGACTAACTCGGTCTTCCCTGTAACGGGTTTGGAGATGATCCCCGGAGTGGTCTCCCATGAAAAGTGATTGGGATCGAAGCTCCCCCCGTCTTTGCTGACATACATCATGTAGCTCTTTGCTTCGGGAACGGTTTCCCACCAGATTCGTCGCTTACGGATAAAACCCATAACTCTTCCTCCTCCCTCAAATTCACCAGACAGCTTCATCTTTCCCGTCTTATTTTACAACCTACAATGATTTGAAAAGCAAATCAAGCGAAATCTCGAGGACCCCCAGAATAAACCATGACGACCTGATCCGTTCGAACGAGCAAACCGCCCGGTGGATATATTTCATCATCAGTGATGGAATAAAAAATGGATCCTGATGTGGCCGGCCTTTAAAAACAGGAGTGAAAAATTCAGTCAACCCTGAGTAAGCTCCGGCCCGAAAATAGACATTGAAAAAGACAAACCCCAAGAACTCCCCTCCCCTGGCGGGAGGGGAGTAAGGGGAGGGGAATAAAAAAGGTGATCATGCACCCTCACCCCAACCCTCTCCCATCAAGGGAGAGGGGGAACTGGATCGAGTCAATGTCTGTTTTTGGGTCCGGTGTGATAGTTGACTTTCTTGAAAACGTCTGGTACGCTTCTAGTGAAGTTGAGGGTTTCTTGAAGACCACTTCAACCGCCAGTGGGGGTTTGGGGAAAGATTGAATCTAGATTCCATTTCTGAAAAGGGAATGGGTTTTTGTTTTGTTTGCCAGAAGAACACGGCAAGGAGGGGCTTAACTTAAGCAACCGTAAAGGTAGGATATGGAATTAATTAAGGATTTTATTGAAATCTTATTGCATCTTGATACACATCTCGATTGGGTTATTCGGAACTACGGCTTTTGGACATATGGTATCCTTTTTTTAATCATCTTTTTAGAAACTGGATTCGTGGTCACCCCCTTCCTCCCAGGAGATTCTTTGCTTTTTGCCGGGGGAACCTTCGCCGCTCTTGGCTCATTAGATGTAAAGTGGCTAATGATTCTTCTAACTCTTGCCGCCATTGGCGGGGATACGGTGAATTACTGGATTGGCTACACCTCAGGGCCGAAAGTCTTTAATAGAGAGAAATCACGCTTCTTTAATAAAGAATACCTTCATCGCACTCACCAATTCTATGAAAAATATGGCGGAAAAACAATTATTATTGCTCGATTTATTCCTATCATACGTACTTTCGCACCCTTTGTAGCCGGCATTGGGAGTATGAAGTACGGGCATTTCATTACTTATAATATTACAGGCGGGATTGCCTGGGTTGTCATCTTCGTCCTCGGAGGCTATTTCTTCGGTAATATTCCTCTGATTAAGCAAAACTTTTCATTGACCATCGCTGCGATTATTTTCCTTTCGATTCTACCCGGAATCATTGAATTCCTACGTCACCGAAAAGGCTCATGAGGAGATGAAGAGAGAAAGAAGTCGACCCAAATGAAATCATTATCGAGTAAGTGGAAAATCTCTATCTTTCTTTATATCGGGGCTGCCAGCGTTATTTAAGCGGGAGCAGTCTATAGAAGAGAATGGAGTATAATTTGAGTGAACAATCTCTCCAAAATGTTTGAACTTGCAAACCTATTCAATAAGTTATATGTGCCTATTTTCTAGGCAAAATGGTGAAGATGGCCTCCTGCAAGAGGAAGAAAGGTTGATTCCACAACAATTCAACATCTTTTTGTGGATTTGCTACAAACCCTTTAGAAACGAATTCGATCAGGGAGAGATTCAGTGACAACGGAAGAGAAAAAAATCAAACCTCGTTATGGGACTGTGAATTTTGAAAAGAGAAAGTATCCCAGGTTTAGTGTTGACCTGCCTGTTGAGTATAGTCAAACTGATCTGGTCGCCGAACAGGGTCGTGCCATCAATGCCAGTGAAGGGGGATTGCTTCTCTATCTTCCGGAGCAGATGGGGATGGGTAACCATTTGAGATTGAAACTTTTTTTCACTATGGGTTCTGAACTGAATGCTATTGAGACGGCGGTTGAGGTAGTCTGGGTGGATATGCCTCTGGAAAAGGATCGGGGGGATTATCGGACGGGGGTGAGGTTTGTTGAAATCTCCACGGAGGATGTGGGCAAGCTAAAGAATTTCTTGAGCAGTCTCTCGGGATAACCGCCATCGCCTCTTACGGGTGGGGCAGATCCAACGTGTGTCTCCACAACTTCTTTTCACTAAACTCCTAAGAATACGAGATACGGTCATCGTGGCTTCTTACCATTTTGACGCTTTGAGGAAGAAGTCAGCACCGGACCTTACAGTGTCTGTGGGCTCAAATTCTGAGCCCCACAGATTAATACAAAATCCCTGCATATCCGACGAAACTATCGTCCGGCATAATATCGTAACTCGTGTAGTAGTCGAGGAGTAGCCCTTTATCTGATCCCAAGGCTTTGCAGGTAGCCATGGCAGAGATGGCTGCCCCTGCACTGCAGGCGCTACCATTTTCCAAGGCATGTCTCAGGAGGCCTTCTGCATCCATCTTCAATGCCCGGTCAATAAACCCCTTGTCATTTTCTTTCTTCACCCACTCCACAGAAGCCGGCCCAACCCCCTTACTTAAGAATCCATAATTGGGCCCGTAGTGAGTTAAATCAGTAGATCCAATCGCCAGGATGGAAATTCCTTCCTTTTTTGCAATCTCAGCAACTTCTTTCCCCAATATTTCTGCTTGAAGGGATAGAGGAGATCGGATCCCAACCAGTTTCGCTTCCGGGAAAAAATATTTTACCATTGTAAGTTGAGTCTCAATCGTATTGTCCCCGCTGGCCGGACTCTCTTTTCTCATATCAACCCTGTTCATCAAGTTTTTGACAAAGCCTGCATGAATCTCGATATCACCGAGTGGGGTCTCACAGGCTTCTTCTGTCACGATCCGGGGAACGTCTTCAGTCGAAAGATGGCCCCCATAAAGAACCACTACCTCAACCTTGCTTTTTGACTTTAAGGAATAGAATACCCTGGTCGCAAGCTTCCCGGAAAAATACCAACCTGCATGGGGAATAATACCGCCTCGTCCTTTACTCGAAGGAAGCTGGGAAGGAGACCATCCCTCCAAATAAGACTCAATCTCCCTTTGACAATCCTTCCCGTCAAAAGGATACCACCCTCTCGGCAAGGTTCTTTTTCTTCGGTTCATGGCGTTCACTCTCCCTAGAGTTCGGAGTAAATGAGTTCGGAGTTCGGGGTTTAATATTTAAAATCTCCGAACTCCCTACTCCGAACTCCAAACTTATATCTTCTCTAAAGCGGGCATTCCCATCAGGTTGAGCAGATTTCCCATTACCTTTTGAAATACCATCACTAAAGAGAGCCGGAAGGTTTTGAGTTCCTGATCTCGAAGGTGAATAAACGGGGTCTGGACATCGGCCCCTGGATCTGGATGCTCATAGAAATTCGTAAAGGAGGTCGCCAGATCAAAGGCATATTCTGCCAATTGAGAAACCCTGAGCGTCTTACCCGTTTTAGCCACTGAAGATGAAAACCTCGACAGGGCGTCCAGAAGCCCTCTTTCTGTCTCGGTCAATTGTTTGGGAATGCAATCCCTTTTCCATGGAAGATCGACCTTCTGTTCCTTCGCTTTTCTCAGGATGCTGCATGCCCGGGCGTGGGCATATTCTAAATAGACCCCTGTGTCCCCTGTGGTTTTCAGGGCATCATCAAAGTCGAATACAATCTGACTCTCTAATGTGAATTTGAGCAAATAGTACCGGATGGCTGCTGAGGCTAAAGCGGAAGCAACACTTTCTTCCAAAGGATGATCCGCCTTCTCGATCACCTTCCGCTTCACCATCTGGATAAAATCCTTCGCCTTCACCCCCGTCCCGGAGCGGCCCGACATGGCATAGGCCTTTTTCTCCTCTGCCTCCCCCATCCCCAGCAGCCGGGCAGCCTGGTGAGAAAGGTTGACCACTTCATAGGCCAGATGGATAGATTCCTTTGCCTCTTTCTCAAAGCCCATCTGTCGAAGGCACTCGACGACCACTTGCTGAGGATAACTCTGCCGAGTATCAATTACGTTGATGACCGTTTCTGCGCGGCCAAAGCGTTGAGAGAGTCTTTCTCCCGGTTCACCCTCTTGGGCCGTTGTCCAGAGCATCTCTCCATTGGCTTGGGGCCCCCAGCGTTTGTACAAGAAATCTTTCTTGAGAAGGCCAAACTTCCAGAGCTGATAAGCCACATCTTTCCCCGTGTAGGTCACACTCCCGTTTGACCGAATCAAGATCTTGTCCAAACTCTTCAACCCTTCAGCCGTTTCGACGATTCCGCCAAAAGGGACTACCCAACACCCTTCATTCGGACCCTCTGTTTCAAATCGAAGAGCTCCCTTCTCTTTCAGGAGTTCGAACGTCGTCTCCCAGAATCCCCGGGCAATGATATCTGATTCCCAGTTGAGAAGATCATAGAAGATAGAGAGGTGAGTCACTGTTTCTAAATGGGAGTGGACAATTTTTATGGCTAAGTCTTTAGCAAAACCAGCCACAGGGGAAATTCCCTTTTCGATCTTATGGAGAATCTCCTCCCTTTTCTCAAGAAGGGAAGGATTCTTCTCAAGTTCATTTTGGAAACGGGCATAGAGATCCCAGCAGAAGTAATCAAAAGGCTGACTCCCTGGAACCTTCTCCCAGATGGCTTGGAAGTCAGAGCCTTCCGTGTAAAGAGGAGGGGTAAGATAAAGAAGGGCCGTCACCACATCAACGACCTGAAGGCCTGTATCATCAATATAATTACAAACCTCTGTTGAAAAGCCAAGCCATTCGAGAACTCTGGCTACGGTGTCTCCTAAAACCGAATTCCTGAGGTGACCAATATGCATCGCCTTATTGGGATTGACACTCGTGTGCTCGATAAAAACCTTTTTTTCCAGCGGCAAAGCAGGCTTTCCGAAAATCTTACCTTCTTGAAGGACTCGGGGAACGAGGTTTTGAGCCAATGCAGACCAATCCACTTTGAAATTGAGGTACCCGGGAGGAGAAATGTCTACCTCTTTAATATAAGGGGGGAGGTTCGATCTCAATCGCTCAGTCAGTTCCTGAGCTATTTTCATGGGAGATTCCCTCCGCTGCTTTGCCAAGGACAGGCAGACGGCGCTGGAGAGGTCCCCCAGCTCCCGCCGAGGAGGCACATTCAACGGAATGTCTTCAATTTCCAAGAGTTCTCTTAATGCTCCGGTCACTCCCTCTCTGATCATCTTCTATTTTCCCCTTTTAGTTTCTTCAATTATGATGAGGATAAAGGAGAAAAGTCAAGGCAATCGAAAATTGAAAATTGACAGTGGAAAGGCTTCAGGAATATAATTGATTCATGTGGGATGCCTTGAAAAAGGGTGCGGAGAGGAAAAGATCAGACAGCACCTTTAGTCTCTCTTTGAGGAATCATCATGGAGAACAAGATGGGTGATGATGGCCCAAGAAACCGAGGAAGAATAACACAAGCCGAGAAAATAGACGGCCCGAAAGGGGGCAAAAACATGAGTAAAAAGAGCCCGATCAAGATTTCGATTTGTAATGAGCTTTTCCAGGGGTGGCCCATCGAAAAAGTCTTTGAGTACGCCGCTCAATTGGGCTACGACGGGGTTGAGATTGCCCCCTACACCTTGGCGGACTCCGTCACTGAAATCTCCCCAAAGAGGCGAAAAGCGATCCGGCAGGCAGCGGAAGAGAAGGGGATTGAAATCGTCGGCCTTCATTGGCTCCTGGCAAAACCAGAAGGGCTCTACATCAACCATCCCGATGAGATCATCCGCATCAAAACCCAGGAGTACATCGAGGCACTCATCCACTTCTGTGCGGACATCGGAGGGAAGATTCTGGTTCACGGTTCTCCACATCAGAGGACGATCCAAGAGGGGTGGGACGATCAAGAGTCGTGGAATTTTGCCAAGGAAACCTTCAAGATATGTCTTAAGGCGGCTCAAAAAAGAAATGTTCTCTACTGCATCGAACCGCTTGCCCATACGAGCACCAACTTCATTAACACCGTACCGGAGGCCATTCAATTAGTGAAGGAGATCAGACACCCCCATTTCAAAATGATTTTCGACTGTCGAAGCGCCTCGGTCCAGGAGAAATCGGTCCCTGAAGCCCTTCTCCGGGCCTTGGAGTCTGGAACCCTCCGCCATGTCCATGTCAATGATTCCAACGGAAGAGGACCCGGTTTTGGAGAGATCGAGTTTACCCCTATTCTAAAGACTTTGGTGAACAATGGTTATAAGGGTTATATTTCTGTAGAGGTCTTCGACTTTAGTCCTGATCCTCAAACGGTTGCCAGCCGAAGCATTGGTTACCTCAGGGGAATTCTCGAGACTTTTTCCGGAAAGGGCTAATCTCGAATGAATAAACGACCCTCCCCTGTTTCCCCTTCGCCTCCGAGCAAATGGTTTTTGTCATCCCCGATGAGGATACTAAGAGAAAGGAAATTCTGAACTGCAGAAGAAGTTTTCAAAACCCATTCCCCACGATGGGTTTCATCTATTCTATGGGATCTGTGGCCCGCTCGCTCATTTCAGGGCCAATGACTCATTGCCCGATTTATTTCTCTCTTTATCAACTGTGCGTTCACCCGCTTCTCTTAACAAGGCCTTTAGCTTCTGCAAATCTCCTTCTTGGAACTTCTCAAATTCCAATCCATATCTGTACTCTCCCCAAATGACCTTCGGGGCCAAACTAGACCAGATGACTTTCGCTCTCACCTTGATCGAATTCAATTCAAATCCCTTTACAAAAATAATCTCAATGTTCAATGAAGTCCCTACGACCATAGCTACGGGGAGATAGACAATAAGCCCTCCCCTGCTTGCATTGACTGCAACGCCCCCGAAGTGATCCTTATTCTCAATGGAATAATCCAGAGGAAGTTCAACGTTAAATCTAGGGTGTTTTCTTCTCTCGACGATAAAAATGCCTTCTTCGGATCTTGGCTTGCTCTTTCCTCGTTTTCTTCTCACCGTGGCCATGTGCTTCCGTAGGTTCATCGGACTTCCATTTTCGTTAAAATGTATTAGACTTCCCATGAAAAAGTCAATGAAAATTTTTGGTCTTTCCCATCCCGGCTTTTTCTTTTTCCCGACCCATCTGGTTTGGATGGCCCCACTGTGCCGCTCACGCACGCTGCCACAAAATCCTAAAGAATGTGGAGCCCCACGGGCAAAGCCCGTGGCACCTGACTAACGCCCGAGTGGGGCGACATCCCGGCCAAAAGTTGGCCCATTCATCCACGGCCAAAGGCCGTGGCTTTCTGCTGCCGGGGTAAAGAATGACTTGATAACAAGAAGACAACTTGCTAAAATGTTACGCATCGAAGAGGAGGTCTGACCCTGGCATCTGAAGCAGCTCAAAGGATCGGTTTTCCTTTCTAAAAAGGTTGCCTCGATGAAAAGCCAAACTGAATTTGGATGGACGAATCATTAAACAGGCATGAGGGGGCTCGATGGAGGACTCAAGTTCATCAAGAGATAAAAGAAAGCACGCACGGTTTCATTTGAGTTTGCCCATTGAATTTAAGGTGACGAATGATAGATATGTCCATGGAGCAATGATCGTCAATGCCAGTGAGACAGGCCTTCTTGTTCAATCTCCTATGAACATACCTGTCGGCACCAAATTAAATATTGCTGTCTTATTCTCGAAGGGGTTCGAATTGGCGAATTTTGAGGTGGTCGCCGAGGTGGTTTGGACAAAAAACCACCCGAATGAAGGTCGGGAAGCATACCAATATGGACTAAGATTCGTCCACATATTGGAGGAAGACCGTCAGAAACTGAATCACCTTCTCGGTGAGGCGTATTAAATATCGAAGGGTCAAGTGATATACTTTGCAACATGACCCTAGAACAATAGGAATAGGAATTCTCTGATTTCCCAGGAATGGGGGGCACCTCAGCGTCACCGCCCCTTCTCCATAAGCCACCGCAGCCACTCCTGGTGCAATGGGAACGTCCTTGTCTTTGGCCCGAATGGCAGAAATACCGTTACTGGGGATATCCCCATTTCTACCTCCTTGTCTAGAACCCGCTGAAAATAGTGGATCACTCCCATACATCCGAAACTCCATCAAATGGTTATCGGTAATTCATCGCTGTCGGAATGAGGTAAAAGAGAGTCTCATGTGAGGACTCGTCCCCATCATGAGACTTGATTTTTGACCAAAAGAGAGCTTAAATTTTACTTGAGGGGGTATCCAGGAGGGGTGAAAAAATGATGAGCATGGGTTCGCAGCGAAGGG
>CAYGWV010000073.1:0-13675 GCA_964353925.1 uncultured Syntrophaceae bacterium
ATTTTATTTACCTTTGATATCTAAGAGAGAGGCCTGAGGAACCGGATTCTGAACCCTTAAATCCTCGATCCTTTCAAATCAAAGAAGCAGGGAGTAATGTGAAAGCCGGAAACATGTCGCTTGGAGATCCTCAAGAAAAGAGACCGACGGATGTCCTGCAGAGGTTTGTCGGCATTTTTGAGGAAAAAGGATGGCTTAACCAGACGCTGCGAATCAAGCACCGCGACAGAAAATATCGGATTTGCTGCACCGAGAGCGAGTTTTTGGCCTATCGGATAAACGATCACTGCAGCGTCTTACCGGGTTTTCCCGGCTGGTCCGTTTGTATTGTTACCCATGATCAAATTGTCGAGGATTCCGACATGTCCGCTTTCACGTCTTCTGAACCCAGCACACACGAATGGTTGCGTTGCATCGCCGAAGGGGATTTCGAACTTATTTGAGGCGTCTATGGATATCATTGTTTCGGGGTCACTGGCATACGATCGGATTATGGATTTTCCGGGACACTTCTCGGAGCACATCCTCCCCGAAAAGATACATGCCTTGAACGTCTGTTTCCAGGTGGACGGCATGAAGGAAAAAT
Source organism: uncultured Syntrophaceae bacterium (assembly GCA_964353925.1). Classification (GTDB taxonomy): domain Bacteria; phylum Desulfobacterota; class BSN033; order BSN033; family UBA1163; genus CAVQFR01. The sequence goes on from CAYGWV010000073.1 coordinate 587, forward strand.
TCGGTGGGACGGCGGGGAATATTGCGTACGCGCTTACCCTCATGGGAGAAAGGCCTGGAATCTCCGCTACGATTGGCCGTGATTATCATCAATATTTCAAGTGGCTGGCGAAGAATGGGATCTCCAATGAAACCATCAAAATCGTCGAGGACGAATTCACCGCAAGCGCCTACATCACCACCGACAAAGCAGACAACCAGATCACCGGGTTCAACCCGGGCGCTATGAAATACTCTTCCTCTTTAGATTTTGACAGACTCCATCCAAAGGAAACCCTGATGATCATCTCTCCCGGTAACCTTGAAGACATGGTGAACTACCCCCGCTTTTGTAAGGGCCGGGGGATCGACTATATCTTTGACCCAGGGCAATCTCTGCCCATGCTGGATGGGAAAGATCTGATCCAGACCATTGAAGGATGCCTGATACTAATCTCCAATGATTATGAACTGGATCTGATCATGAGCAAAACCGGGCTCAGCAAAGAGACCTTGCGTCGGCGGGCCAGAACGATCATTGTCACCCTCGGAGAGTTGGGTTCGAAGGTCTTCACGCAGGAGGGTGAAATAAGCGTTTCTGCCGTTAAGCCGTTGAGGGTAGAGGATCCGACAGGCGCCGGCGATTCATACAGGGGCGGACTGATCAGCGGTCTGATCCGGGGAAAGGACATCGAACAGTGCGCCAGGATGGGGAGTGTGTGCGCTTCCTTTGCCGTGGAGTGCTACGGCACTCAGGAGTACAGGTTTAGCCCCGAGGAGTTCAATGAGAGGCTAAACGGCTGCTCCAGGTAGTTTCGACGGGAAGCTTTTCCGTTTGTCCAGCCCTTCTGTCACCTTTCTAACAAACCCTCTGTGTGCTTTCAGCCTCAGGCATCGGTCATGAGGCATTTTATCATCGTTCATTTCACGTTTCGACGGAACAACTTCATCCCCTTCGGGTGAACCTCCACTTGCAAAACAGATCTTTGGGGTGGGGATCGGGTGGAGCGAACAGGCATTGCACTTCAATACGCTGGTCAATCTCTCGGGCGAAGCTTTCAAACTCGCCCTTATGCATCTCTTTGCACACAAACTCTCCCAGTCCTCGCTTGAGGCGTGCCTCCTGGGTTGGGCAGCTGGGAATGGTGATGATCACTTCATCCTCCATCTCCTCAATCTGATAGCCCACCAGGAGGGTCCAGGGGAAGTATCTCAAGGCTTTCACAAAACCTTTAAGGCCTTTCTCTTTCACTCCGAAGCGCTCAATAAGATCTTTTGCAGCCATTCCGCCCACGCGGCCCCACACCTGCTCATTGAGCCTCTCTGCAGTGGGTTGATCGAACATCTTAGCCACAGATAGAAACCAGAAGGCGTCCATGACCCGGTAATGCCAGAGTAAAAATTGGATATAATTTCTAAGTTCAGGGGCATCCATCTTCTCAAAAATCTTAAGATCCATATGACCTCCGTTGAATCAAGTACCCAATGTCTTTTTCAGAAAAATCCCTCCCAACCTCCCTTTGTCAAAGGGAGGAGAATTACTAATTTTGAACCACTCTAGCTCTTTGTAAGATCGCCCCTAGGGTCCACGGATAGAGATGCTGGAGAAGTTTTAGAGCGGAAACCTCATAAGGTATTATCTGCACGGGTCCAAAAGTAATGTAGCGTCCTGTTCACGTTCTCCCTTTCAATACCCTTAACCATGAAAGACCGCATTCTAAAACTTCGGAAGTATCTTTGACCGGGGACCCTATTCCATTCATTTCAAAGACCGAAAGCGTTACTTAACTTTGAGTCTTGCGATTCGTTCGACCAAAGGAGGATGAGAGTAGTAAAACCATGCGTAAAGAGGATGAGGGCTCAGATTGGCCAGGTTATCTGCCGCCAGCCGCTTCAGTGCGGAGCCCATGGGCTCTGCCGTCCTCATGAGTTCCAATGCAAAATCATCCGCCTCGCGTTCGAATCTTCTTGAGATGGCCGACTCCAGTGGCTGGGCAAAAAAGCCAAGCAGGCCGATGAACGTTCCGATGAGAAACAATCCGACATAGATATTCGATTCTTGGAAGCCAAACGTCTGATAGATCAATGGCCAGTTCAAAAATTTGGCCACGGCATAAAACGAGACAAAAGAGAGTATCTCCAAAGGAACGAGCATCCGAAGGACATGTCTTTTCTTCCAATGCCCTGCCTCATGGGCCAGAACAGCCAGAATCTCTTCCTCGGCGTGAGAGGCTAAGAGGGTGTCAAATAGAACAATCCTTTTAGTCCTACCGAGACCAACGAAAAAAGCATTCGTATGCTTGCTTCGCTTGCTCGCATCCATCTTGAAGATTCCTTTGGCTCGGAGTCCGACTTTCTCCATCAATGTCCTGATGCGGTTTTCCAGTCCTATGTTTTCAATCGGATCAAATCTGTTGAACAGAGGAAGAATGACTACCGGGTACAGCCATAGCAAAAGCAACTCAAACCCGCCGACCAACATCCACGCCCATATCCACCAGACCTTCCCTCCGTAAATGACTAAGATTAAGAGAAGGCCAAGAAGCAGACCCCCCATGATGGCGCTGATAATGATGCTTTTGAATAAATCCGAGACCCACACCTTGGAAGTCATCACATTAAATCCGTAACGCTCTTCAATCACAAATGCTTCATAAAGGCTGAAAGGGATGCGAAGCAGGTTGGCGGATATCGAGAGAACAGCAAAGAAAATCAAACCACTCACAATCTGCCCGTATTTCCACAGGCTGATGGTCTTTACCAGCCAGGGTAAGAATCCGGAAAGCAAGATAGCCAGGAAAAGTCCTTGGTTGGCCAGGGTGGCAACCATGGTGAAATTTTCAGAATCTACAGTATAAGCAGAAATTCTTTTCAGTCTCTCTGGGTCAAGGATATCCTGAAAAATTTCCGGAACAGTTGTTCCATGCTGGCGGAGGTAGGAAATATTAAGCCAGTTAAGATAGATCTGGGCCCCGGACCGTAATAAAAAAACGGCCAGAAAGATTTGAAGCAAGAGATTGAAATGAATCATCGGAGGCGGATGTTACTTACTCGATTTCTTTTTCTTACCTCTCCGCTTGGATGGGGAGGGACGAACGGTTTGCTTCACCCTGTCCGCGCTCTTCTTTTCAACGAGTTTCCTGACCTCACGTCGGCCGAGCTTTCGAAGGGCCACGATCACTGCCTTCTTCTTTTCACTTGGCTTAAATTGTCCGCTTTCCCACAGATGCACTGCCCCGACGGTAACACCTGTCAGAATGGCTAGTTCTTTCTGGGTGAGGCCCAAATGCCCGCGAAGGCTTCGAATCAGGCGGGGAGAGAATCTCGACAGCTTCACCTCTTCCGGGGCCGCCTGCAATGGCATCTCTCCTTTTTCCAACTCTTTTTGTTGATGGGCCGTAATCCGCTGAAGCGTCAAAACGGCCTTGCGAAGCTGCGAGACCGCACTCTTCAAGGACCAAACATCCCGGCCTAAGGGAACAGAGATTTTCCGCACTTCCTTTTTTGCCAAACGTACGATTTCAGATTTGATGATTCCTTCGAACTTGCCCATGAGTCCCTCCTTCTAAAATGAATTAAATTCCAATAATCAAATCACAAATAAATTGCCCATGGCCGATTTGGCCACCCGCGAAATATGAAAATCACAAATCTCCCCTCGCCCCCGAAGCTATGAAAAAATTGGTTTGGTGCTGTTTCACGTCATTCCGGAGAAAGCCGGAATCCAGTGTTTTCATGCGGTTACAAATACTCTGGACCCCGGTTTTCACCGGGGAGACGAATACAGTGCGTTTTTTTCACACCTTCCCTTTAGCAAAGGGGGGAAATCAATCTTTGATAAAAGACAATTTTACATTGATGCGCTCATTCAAAAATTTTGCCGGGATTCATGATTCCATTGGGATCCAAAAGCTTTTTGATCTGTTTCATCAAGAGGAGGCTTCCCCCATGCTCTTTCTTCATAAACTTTTGCTTTCCAATCCCAATGCCATGTTCTCCGGTCGCTGTTCCACCGCATTCCAGCGCGAAATAGACAATTTCCTCCTCTGCCTCTCGAACCTTCTGCCATTGCGCCTTTTCTTCAGGAACCCCCAAGATCTCCATATGAAGGTTGCCGCTTCCCGCATGGCCAAAGGCATATCCTTTTAATCCTTTCTTCTCAATAATCTTCTGACCCCATTCTACCATATCCGAATATTTTGAGATGGGTACAGCCGTATCGATCACCAGAGGATGAAAACCAGGGTTGTTTACCTTGATGGATTCGCGGACTCCGTAACGCGCCTCCCAGAGGCGATTTCGTTCCTCCCTCCCAATTCCTGAATCGAACCGAAGGGATCGGTGCTCACCACAAATCTCCTTCACTATCTCCAGCTCTTCTTTCAAGCCCATAGCGCTTGCGCCGTGAAACTCGATGAAAAGAGTGGGTCTTTCTTCCAGGGAGAGTTTCTTAAACTGGTTAACAACCCGAACCGTCGGAGCATCCAGGAATTCCAGAGCCGCCGGAGACAGACCGGATCGCATAATCTGAATGACCGTATCGGTGGCTTCACGAATGAGATCGAATTGCGCCACGGCAGCCATGAACTCTGCCGGGAGACCGATCAGGCGAAGGGTGACCTCTGTGACCAACCCCAATGTCCCTTCTGATCCAACAAAGAGACGGCAAAGATCGTAGCCTGATGAACTCTTGATCGCATTCGTTCCAACCCGGATGACTTCTCCAGAAGGCAAGATGATCACCATGCTAAGGACATAATCTTTTGTGGCCCCATACTTAACCGTCCTGATCCCGCTGGCATTATTACCCACCATTCCCCCAAGGGTGGCCGCTGCTCCGGGGTCTGGTGGAAAGAAAAGGCCAAAACGGGAAAGGTATTGGTTTAACTCCTTATAGATGACCCCTGCTTCCACACGAACCTGGAGGTCTTCTGTCCTTAGCTCCAAGACATGGTTCATCTGCTGAAGATCTAGAACGATCCCTCCCTCTACAGGGATGGGATTGCCTTCTAAACTCGTCCCGGCCCCCCAAGGAGTAACGGGAATTTGTTTCTCATTAGCCATTTTGAGAATCTGGCTGACCTCCTCTGTACGGAGCGGCCAAACCACAACGTCAGGCTTTCGCCTCGGATGAAAAGATTCATCTTTACTGTGGAGTTCGAGGACGGATTCACCCGTGGACATCCTTTCCGGCCCCACCAAGGACTGGATGAACTCTAATTCTTTATTCGTCACCTTGGTGTATTTCACTGAATTCTTTTCGGTCACTTGAATATCAAACGCCAAAAATTGCCCCTTCACACCATCCCCCTCCACACTGGGGAGAGGCGAAGGACGAGGGGTATTCCATTTAAAGAGGTTTAGGTGCGGGAAGATAACTCTTTCTCCATTTTGAAAATCAATGCCCTTGCTTTTTCGATCCCCTTCCGCTTACGGATGAGCCAATTCCTCCTGGCCTGAACCCTCTTCTCAAGCGATGCGATATTTTCTTTTACCCTTTTCTCCGAAGGGGCCCCAACGGATAGAGCCTGAGCCAATATTTTCTCCGGTCTCTGTATTTTCTCCACATCTTGTTCTTTAATCAAAAGGTTAACCTTCATCTCAGCGAGGGCCTTCTTTAAACTCTGATAGGAAACCTTTCCTCTCCCTTCTTTCTCCGAATATTTCACTGCCTTCTCCATCACCATCTTTGCCTTCCGCATGGGAAGAGATCCGTGACGGACCAATCCCTCCATCAAGGCGGTAGCTCCGAGAAACTCCTCCTGAGCCTGCTTAGACATCTGAGTCTTATTGACTTGGAGGAGCCGAAGGACATCGGTCATGACGGATAGGGCAGGTTTCGATTCGTCCACCAAGTCCATGATCCAATACTTCGTCCATTGGGTATCCCGGTTATACCCCATAAAGAGAGCCTTGCCGACAGAAAGAAGGCTGACGACCATTCCATGGGCAAAGGATGTCTTTGCCTTGATCACTTCTAAGGAACAGGGGTTTCGTTTCTGCGGCATGATCGAACTGCCTGTGCAATGTCGATCATTCAATCGCACCATACTGAATTCACGCGTGGATAAAAGGATCAGAGTCTGGGCCATCGTCGAGAGATGATCCATCATCATGGCCGCATCATAGGCCAGTTCTGCCTCAGGTTCCCATCGCTGGGTGATGGGATCGGTCACATTTTCTGTCGGCTCATCAAACCCCATGAGCCTTGAAGTCAACTGCCGATCCAGATTGAAAGAAGTGCCATACCCAGCTGCCGCGCCCAAAGGATTTCTATTAAAGAGATCGAACCAGTGCGTAAATCTCCGGGCATCTCGCTCGAGGGCTTCTGCGAAGGAAAGGAGGAGGTGACCAAAGGTGGTGGGTACGGCATGCTGGTGGTGGGTATAGCCCGGCATGACCGTTGAACGATGCTCTTCAGCCTTCTGGAGAAGTGCCATGATGAGAAAGATTAATCCTTCAACGTACTCTAAAGCCTGATCCCGAAGGTAAAGACGCATGTCGAGGACAATCTGGTCATTCCGACTCCGACCCGTATGGACTTTCCCTCCAGATTCAATGCCTACTCGTTCAATGAGATAACTCTCAATGTTGGAATGGACATCTTCTTTCGACGCATCCAATCCAAACTTTCCTTTTTGATGAAGCGTTTCTATTTCCCTTAATCCCTTGAGGATTTTCTTTCCATCCTGTTTCGAGAGGATGCCCTGACGGCAGAGCATGAGAATATGGGCCCGATCTCCCCATAGATCATAAGGGACCAGCCGTTCATCGCAGGGAGGAATCCCCCTGACATCCCTCCCCGAAAGGAATTCGACCATCTCCTTGGAAGGCAGTTCTTCAAAACGTCCGCCCCATAGCTTTTCGACTTTCATCGAATCATCCCCTACTTCTTTTTTCTCTTGGCTAAAATCTCAAAGGGAAGTCCCCGGATAAAAGCGGCATCCGCACAGCGCCTCTGGTCAAAACCGGTGGTTTTAATGGAACGGATCTCCGGTGAGAAGAGGCTCGTCTTCGACTCTCGCTGGACGATCTCGATATTTCCTTTGTAGAGTTTGACTTTGTATTTCCCGTTGACCACTTTCTGAGATGTTTCGATAAAGGCGTCAAGATCAAATCTCAAGGGATGGTAGGCCATCCCGTGGTAAATCAAGTAGGCCCACTTCTGATCGATCCCTTTCTTAAACTGAACCTCGTCTTTGGTCAGGCAGAACTGCTCCAGGTCTCTGTGGAGTTTGAGAATGATCGTTGCTGCAGGCGCCTCATAGATCTCCCTGCTCTTAAGATCCATGATCCCGTCCTCAAACATATCGATCCTTCCGATGGAGTGGGTTCCTCCGATGCCGTTCAACGCGGGGATCATCTCACCCAGGGGTCTTCTTTTTCCATTCAATCTGACTGGGATTCCGTTCTCAAACTCCAAAGTGAATAAGGCAGGTCGATCAGGAGCTTTCTCGGGTGGCTGATACCACATCCAGATATTATCGGGAAGGGGCTGATTCAAATCGATGGCGCCGCTGGCGATCGATCGGCACCACATCGTCTTGTCATCGCCCCCGGTAATGATCTCTGTTACCGGAACACTCCATTCCTTGCACAGTTCCTCTTCTTCCAATCGGGTCAAATCGAAATCCCGCACCGGGACGAGTATCTTCAAATTTGGCGCAAACATTTTGAAAACATTGTGCATGCGATATTGATCATTCCCTTTTCCGCTGGACCCCTCGAGAATGGCATCACATCCTTTAGCGAGAGCAACCTCTGCAACCTTCCTCGCCACAACCTGTCTCGTCATGGACGTAGAAACAGGGTAACCCAGATAGTCGGAATTAGCTTGAATGGCCCGCGCGATCCAGACCTCTGTAAACTCTTTTCGGAGATCAAAAAAGAGAGGCTTGATTTTCAGGGCTTTTGCCTTCCTTCTGCCCTCTAACACTTCTTCTTCTCCCTGGCCGACATCAATTGTGATGGGAAGTATCTTTTTCGCCTTATACTTTCTTCTGAGCAATTCGATGGCGAGAGAAGAATCCAAACCTCCAGAGTAGGCAACAGCGACTTTGTCGACTTTGGGGGTTTCGGTTTTTTGAATTTTCCTCAATATCTTCCGCATGTCCATAAGACGCACACTTCCTTAGAATTTAGTTTGAGATGTTAGCATAAATCAAGGACTTAAACAATGCTTTTTAAACTATGGTCTCCCCATGAGATGGCTGGTAAGGGAGGAGGGAACAGAGAGCCGTAGAAAAGGCCAGTTGAAAGTGTTCTCAAGGATGTCAGAAACGCTTTCGTCTCCATTGGGAAGGCAAAAACGATTACGAGGTTATGATTAATCCAATCACGCTGGGAGTGAACGAAAAAGAGTCAAACAAAATGAGGCCATTAAAATGAGGCTTAAATCCATATTAACTTGTTCCTGAAACATTGATTTTACAGTTTTGTTCCTCAGTACAACATTTCAAATCGTAAACGTCTAAGCCAATTTCTATTCTATATTGAACATCCTTAGGTGAAATCGCCGGTTAGGGGTAAACTCAACGATGTCCACTCAGTTAAGCCTTCACTTTCAAAAAAGACCATCCTATACATTATGGTACGCGCAATGAGGATCTTCAGCAAGATAGTCATTGGTTAGAGCAAAAGCTAAACTTCGGCAGCCTCTGCAGTTTTTCATTCCACATCTCCCGCATTTCCCTTTCAGATTTTCTCTTTTCCTTAACTCCTGCAAGAGGCCCGATTCTTCCCATATCTGTTTCAAAGGAGTTTCCAAAAGGTTTCCTATGGAAACGGGAAATCTTCGACAGGGAAAAACATTTCCCTCTGGCATGATGCAAAGACCCTCCACCCCGATGACACAAGGAGCGCCCAATAGTTCAGGCTCCTCTCCGGTAAAACTGATCTGGAAGGCTTGATAGGGAAAGACTGAATGTTGTTCCCCTTCGATTGAGAAAAAATGGAAGAGCATTCCTATCATTTGGTTCCATTCTTCCTTACGGAGTACCTCATTCACGACCCCTTTTCCCTTGCCCAAAGGGATGAACCGCTCGATGATCAATCCATCGATACCACTGTCCTGGCAAAGTTTAAAGAGGAACGGGAGGTTCCTAACATTCTTTTTCATCACCGTAAACATCAGGATGATTTCAAATCTCTTTTCCTCCCTTATCAACGAAAGAGTTTGCATCACCTTCTCAAAAGCCCCTTTCGAGCGAATGGCGTCATTCGTCTCTGCATCGGCCCCGTCCAGAGAAATCTTTATCTTCTTTAACTTAGGAAAAACAGACAATCTTCTCAACCTCTCGCGATCCATGAGAAGACCGTTGGTAATGATTCCTAACTCTTCGACGACTGATTGGCGGTCCAGATGATCCAAGAGGGGAATTAGTTCAGGTCTTAATAAAGGCTCGCCACCTGTGACATGGATACAGGCTTTTTGATCCCATTCCTTTATGGTATTGAGGAGATTATCAGATATTTTCTTAAGTCCCGACCAATCAAGGTCTCTCTTCGTTGAAAAGTCGTCTTGATAGCAGTGTTCGCAATGAAGATTGCAAAGGTTAGTAATATGCCATTGGAAATGGAATGGATCTTTCATTGAAGCCTGCTGACAGGTGGAGCCCCACTGGCAAAGCCGTGGCACCCGACTAACCCCGAGCGGGGCGACATCCCGGCCAAAAGTTGGCGCATTCATCCACGGCCAAAGGCCGTGGCTTTCTGCTGCCGGGGTAAAATGGGTAATAGAAACATTCTAAAATCATTTTAGATGGAAAGCCAGATTCCTCTCAGGCTGTGGTTTTGTTCTTCCTATTGCCGCCACCTTCCTCAGGGGCATTCTCAGCGTTATTCAATCCCTTCTAACCGTAAGGCATCATGAAGCAGTGAATTTCCATCGCATCGGTAGCAATGATTTTCTGTTCCTGAAGGAATATGAGCTCTCTGGACGATCTCGGAAGCCTCTAATACGGTCTCGACGAACCAATGGCTGGTAGGAGCTCGGTGGCCTTCGAGCTTTGATCCCGGATTGGGTGACCAGACAAAGGGAACAACATTTGCTCCCAGGGCTGTGATCTCCTTAACGCCTTCCAGGAATGTCTTTTTAGGTTCCAATCCCATCACAAAAACCCCATAGACGTTTCCTTCTCCGAAGATTTTAGCCGCACTCCGTATTGAACGAATAAAGTTCTCATGACTGACATTCTTCGATTTTCCCGGGCAGATCGCCTCGTATAATTTCTCGTCCCATATTTCCATACTAAACCCGATGGCCTTTATCCCGGTATCGTAATATCTCTTTATTTCGTCTTCCCCTTTTGCCGGGGAGGGAAGAATCGTTCCTGGAATGCGTTCCAGGCCCGTTTGTTCTCGGATGGACTTTAGAATGTCGGCTACCATTTCAATCTCTTTTTGATGATTGAAGCATCCTCCGGTCAGGAGGACATGCTTCACTCTTCCCTCAGCGAAAGCGGCTTTCGCCACCTCGCCCATATCTTCGGTCTCCTTCTTTTTTAAGACCGAGTCATAGGTTTTTGAGGTGGATACGAGATTGCAGAAAAGACATTCCTCTTTTTTAGAAAAATGACTGCAATAATTTTGATAACAGAAGAACAGACAATCTTCCCCTCCGATCTGTCCGATCTTCACCATGGGATGGTGGTTGACTGTCTCTTCCGTGTAATAGGCCGGCCTGGGAATCCATTCGACCTTGCAGATTCTTTCCTCGCCGTTGGATAACATCAAGCCGTCTTCTTCCACAGTCACCTGATAGCGTGAGCGGCCATTCTTCCTAAATTGGACCACGGTTCCATCCGGAAGGAGAAAATCATCCGGCAGCCCCATCCCGGCATGATCTTCAAAATCCCAACCAAAGAGACCATGATTTTGTTCCTTATACTTCTTCCCTATCTCTTTAAGGGCCTCCGGAGTTGCCTGAATTCCTTCAACCAGCAGTTCTGCCTTAAGTCTTAGGTACTGGAGATCTTCCATGCCTTCACCTCCCTCTTCTTATGAGTCAATGTCATTGGCTTCTCTGTTTGAGATGAGAAATATTCCTGTCAAACCAAAGAGGTTGGGGAATATTTTTATCCTTCTCTTTTTCCCAACGAAGGCAGCCTTTTCTAATTTGATGTTTCTCTGCCGGCAATACTCGATGAAGTCTGAAATACTTAAGAAATGGAGATTGGGGGTGTCATGCCATTCATAGGGTAAAGACGGGGTAATCGGCGTTTTCCCCTTTAAGAATATCCGTAAACGCGCTTGATAATGAGCAAAATTAGGGAATCCGACGATCACCTCTCTCCCTACCCTCAAGGCTTCCCTTAACACAATATCGGGTTTCTTAACCTGCTGAAAACTTTGATTGAGTATCACATAGTCAAACGACTGATCTGCGTAATCGGATAACCCATGATCAATATCCTCATGGAATACACTTAACCCCTTAGCAACACATTGATAGATGGCTTGCTCGTCAATCTCGATACCTTGAGCCTTCACGCGCCTTTCCTTAACAAGTAAAGCCAACAGTTCTCCATCGCCGCAACCAAGGTCTAAAACAGATGAGCCTTGATGAATCCATTCAAGAATAGCCTTGTGGTCTAAGGAAAGGTTAGATTGCATACTCTGTTATCCTGTTTTCACTCGTCACTCCGTTTTCAAGGATGACCTTTTGTAAGAAGTGCTTAACCAGGTGTGTCTCCTCCTCAACCTCGAGGAGAAAGGCATCATGGCCATAAGTCGAATCAATTTCGCAATAGGTCGTATCTATCCCTGCCCATTTGCATGCCTTTAAAATTTCTTTAGATTGGGAAGCCGGATAGAGCCAATCTGATTTGAATGCCAGAACCAGGACTTTGGCTTTTGTCTCCTTAAATACTTCATGAAGATTTTTCCCTTTCGAAGCATCGAAAGAGTCGATCGCCCTGGTGATATAGAGATAGGAATTGGCATCGAACCTTTTTACAAAATGATTCCCTCTGTTGTAGAGGTAATCCTCCACCTCGGAGCCGACACTGAATTTATGCAGCTTCTCCTCTCCAGGGCGCCTTCTGAATTTCTCAGCCATTGAGACTTCGCTCATATAGGTGATATGGCCGATCATACGAGCGACGGCGAGCCCTTTGGCCGGGGAATGCCCGCCGTAGTAGTGACCGTCTTTCCAAAGGGGATCCGCCATAATCGCTTGCCGTCCCACTTCATGAAATGCAATCTGCTGGGCCGAATGCTTTGTCGCCGTGGCAATAACGATAGCGCTTGTCAGCCGCTCTGGATGAGCGGTCAGCCACTCTAAGGCTTGCATGCCACCCATCGAGCCGCCTGCAACCGAAAGCAGCCGGTCAATTTCCAAATGATCGATCAAGTGCTTTTGCACATTGACCATATCCGAGATACTGATGATGGGAAAATCGGGACCATATGGCTTCCCTGTTTTTGCGTTGACAGAAGATGGACCAGTGGTCCCCGTGCACCCTCCAAGGACATTTGAGCAGATAATAAAATACTTGTTCGTATCAAACGCTCTGTCGGGTCCGATCATGTCGTCCCACCAACCCGGTTTCTCATCTCCTTTGTGAAAGCCTGCGGCATGGGCATCACCCGAAAGAGCATGAAGGATTAGAACGGCGTTGGACCGCTGTTGATTCAGCTTGCCATAAGTTTCATAGGCGATTGTGATGGGACCAAGTCTTTCACCGTTTTCCAGGATAAGCTCGTTGGGGGGAAGTGCAAAATGAAAATAGTCTGTTTTGACCAACCCCACGCCATTATTCTTTTCTAGAACTGAACCCTGTTCGCGAATTCCGACACTTTGATTCGATGTTTTTCTAGCGCTTTTGATTTGCTTACCAAGCGGATTAACCCCTAACATTTCTCTTCACCTCACAGCATTCCTCTAACCCCCTCCCCAATGGCGACCGTGGCCGCTAAGGGGAGAAGGTTCTAAAAGAAGGTCATATTCTTGGAAGACCGGTTTCATCAAAGATGCCTTCAAAAAGCGGTCCCGTGAGATATCGCTCGCCCGCGTCTGGCAGAATGGCAACAATTGTTTTACCCTCAAATTCCTTCATCCTTGCAAGCCTCAGAGCAACGGCGATCGCGGCACCACAACTGACCCCCGAAA
>CAYGWV010000074.1:0-9626 GCA_964353925.1 uncultured Syntrophaceae bacterium
CAGGAGTCTCTTTGCTCTTTCTGGGGAGTGGACTTTCCACCATAAACCTGTCCGATGAAAATTATATCCATGGAGAAGAAAGAGAACGGGATATCTGGCGTTGGGATTCTTGGAAAAATCTTCTGGCAGGATGATGAAGAAGCTTTTCTCCTTCCCTAACGCGGATGATAGAAAAGTTTCATAGCGAACCAGATATTGAAACTTCTGAGACGATTTTGGAGAAAGTAGATAGGAGAGTTCTGGATCTTCCGGGCAGCAGGGATGTTGAGCACCGAAGGTTCTAAACGACCCTATCAAGATTAACAGGATAGAGAAGAGAATTACCCAAGACCAATTACGATATTTTATCTCCATTAGGGTTAATATATCTTCAAAAAAACATCACGACAATAATAAAAATTGCATTTAGCCCAGGTAAGAGATGAAAGTACGGGAGTAGAGAACCTTAGATTATTTACCCCGTTAGAAATAATGCCCCGCTGCTCCCTCCGGGCCAGAGGCCCTCTGGGCCGGCGGCTGCAGCAGGGGTAGATTTTAAAATAATTCTGACGGGGTTTAATGCCCCGCTGGAATTTTTGACGGGGTTTACTTATGATGCAGTAGGCAACAGAATTGCTCTGACCAATGAGTAATAGAGAGGTGAACGAAGAAGTAACTAATGAATCAGGCAGGCGCGAAGCCTTATTTGGAGCCGCAGGTAGAGCAGCTGGTGGAGGAGCAGCCTCCGCAGGAGGAGCTGGCAGTGCTCTTAAACTTTCCACCGCTGGAAAAGGCGAAGGCAGACATTATTCGACGAACTTTCTTGCTCTTGCATTTGGGGCAAGCGATCTTTTCGGAGGTATTCAACACCAATTTTTCAAATTCATTTTCACATTGATCACATTGATATTCGTAAATAGGCATCTGAGTAACTCCTTAAAAATTAAAATAACATTTTCTGATTCATTCGGCAAGGGGGTGCTCGGTGTGCATTGCCCAATATACCGGGTTTCGCTCCCTCTGCCAAGTTCCCAAATTTCCTTAAAAATATTGACGCAATTGGAGAAAAAAAGTTATATAATATTCTTAATTTTCGAAAGGAGGGAATTCTTATGGCAGTGAGGGTTGGGATTAATGGATTTGGAAGAATTGGTCGAAATGTCCTGCGAGCAGGTCTGAATAAAGAGGGGTTGGAATTTGTGGCAGTCAATGATCTCACCGATGCACAGACATTGGCCCATCTCTTGAAATACGATTCCGTCCACGGGAAATTTGGGGCACGGGTAGAAGCGAAGAAAGATGCCATCTCGGTCGAGGGGAAAGAGATTAAAGTCTTCGCGCTCAAAGACCCGGGTCAGCTCCCCTGGAAAGATTTGGGAGTGGATCTGGTCCTCGAAAGCACGGGAAGATTTACAGATCGAGCAGGCGGATCAAAGCATATTGAGGCGGGTGCAAAAAAAGTGGTGGTTTCTGCACCGGCAAAAGACCCGGATATTTCTCTGGTCTTGGGAGTCAATGAAAAGGAATATAATCCCGCGAAACATCACATCCTCTCCATGGGATCTTGCACAACGAACTGTCTGGCTCCCATTGCCAGAATACTGGTAGACGAGTTCGGGGTGGAATATGGATTGATGACCACCATCCATTCCTACACGAATGATCAGGTGATTCTCGACTTTCCGCACCGGGATCTTCGTCGGGCAAGGGCAGCTGCGATGTCGATGATCCCAACAACCACCGGGGCTGCTACTGCCCTCTCCTTGGTCATTCCAGAATTGAAAGGAAAGATGGACGGCATGGCGATCCGGGTGCCCACGCCGAATGTCTCTGTCCTCGATCTGGTGGTGGAGTTGAAGAAAGGGACGACAGCAGAGGAGATGAATAAGGTTCTAAAGTCGTATGCAGAAGGGAAACTAAAAGGAATCCTAAGTTTCTGTGAGGAGCCCCTGGTCTCCATCGACTTCAATGGAAATCCCCATTCTTCTATTGTGGATGGTCCGTCCACGAAAGTGATCGGTGGAAAAATGGCGAAGATTATTTCTTGGTACGACAACGAATGGGGCTTCTCGAATCGGATGGTGGAATTGTTTTTATACCTTTTTGGGAAAAAATGATGGAATTCTGAAGGGTGAGGTTGAAGTGATTGATGCCTATTCGAACCATTGACCAAATTGAATTGAAAGGGAAGCGGGTTTTTATTCGAGTCGATTTTAATGTTCCTCAGGACGAAAAGGGCGACATTGCCGATGATACCCGGATTCTCCTCTCCCTTCCAACCATTCGGTTTGCCAGTGAGGCCGGGGGGAAGGTCATCCTTGCCTCTCATCTGGGAAGACCCAAAGGGAAAAGGGATCCTAAATTCAGTCTGGCTCCGGTTGCTGAAAGGTTATCCCAATTATTAGGGAAAAAAGTGGCTTTAGCCCCGGATTGCATTGGAGAAGAGGTTCAGAAGCAGATTGGAGAAATGAAAGGAGGAGAGATCGCTCTCCTGGAAAACCTCAGGTTTCATCCTGAGGAGGAGAAGAATGAAGAGGCTTTTTCAAGGGCCCTGGCCTCCCTCTGTGACGTATACGTCGATGATGCTTTTGGCGCCGCCCACCGGGCTCATGCTTCTACAGAAGGAATGACCCGATTTGTGAAGACCGTGGCAGCAGGGTTTTTAATGATGAAAGAGATGGGTAGTCTGGAGAAAGCTCTGGTGAGCCCCCCAAAGCCCTATGTAGCAATTCTTGGCGGAGCAAAGGTTTCTGATAAGATAGGAGTGATCCAAAATCTTCTGGATAAAGTAACTACTCTCCTGATCGGGGGAGGGATGGCGTATACCTTTCTTAAGGCTGAAGGATTTCAGGTGGGAAAATCCCTTGTCGAAGAGGACCAGATGGGCTTTTCGCTCAACCTCTTGGAAAAGTCAAAAGGGAAGATCAAGTTTCTTCTCCCTTCTGATCACATCGCTGCCGAGCGGATGGATATTCAGGCGAAGCGGGAGATCGTAAAGAACGATAAAATTCCTTCAGGCTGGGTCTGCTTGGATATCGGTCCGGAAACAGTGAAGGCCTTTTCCGAGGAGATCAAATTGGCCAAAACCATTGTTTGGAATGGTCCCATGGGTGTCTTCGAAATGGCGCCATTCAGTCAGGGAACTTTTGCCGTTGCTAGGGCGATCGCAAACTCCTCAGCCTTCAGTATTGTGGGAGGAGGAGATTCCGTCTCGGCGGTGAACAAGGCAGGGGTGGCAGATAGAATCAGTCATATTTCTACGGGAGGCGGAGCCTCTCTCGAATTTCTCGAGGGGAAGAAGTTGCCAGGCATTGAGGCCCTGAGGAAAGGATAGTGCGGAGACGGGGTGATAGGGGGATTGGGAGAATCTGAAGTCTAAAGTCGAGTGACTAAACCTTAGCATTACGTAGAAAGGCAGAGAAACGTTTAAAGGTGCCGCTCTAAGGCTCTTCCAGCACCCCCGACTGCCTTTTGCTACGTTTTTAATCAACTGACAGGCAAATTGAGGAATGAATGATGGAAAGATTACCCTTCATCGCGGGAAATTGGAAGATGAATAAAACGGTCGGGGAAGCTCTCGATCTCATCAGGGAATTGAAAACGGCCATTTCAGGGGTGAAAGAAGTGGAAGTGGCTGTGGCTCCTCCTTTTACGGCACTCTATGCTGTCCATAAGGAGATTGAAGGTTCTTCGATTCGTCTCGCTGCTCAGAACATTTACTGGGAGGAGAAGGGTGCCTTCACCGGCGAGATCTCTCCGCTCATGCTCAAGGAAGTGGGCTGTCAGTATGTCATCATTGGTCACTCTGAAAGACGGCATTTTTTTGGGGAATCAGATGAAACGGTGAATCGAAGGATCAAGGCAGCACTGGCCCAGGGCTTGAAGGTGATCTTCTGCATCGGTGAGACATTAAAGGAAAGGGAAGAGGGGAAGACCTTTTCTGTGATCGAGAGACAGATCGAAGGTGGATTGAAAGGATTGGGCGATAAGGAATTGAGAAATATGGTGATCGCCTACGAGCCCGTTTGGGCGATCGGCACAGGGAAGACGGCCACTCCGGAACAGGCTGAAGAGGTGCATCGATTCATCAGGGAAAAAGTGGAAAAGCTTTATTCACGAGAGGTCTCAGAGGAAATCCGGATCCAATACGGTGGAAGCGTGACCCCGGATAATATCAAAGGATTGATGAACCAGCCGAATATCGATGGCGCATTGGTGGGAGGGGCGAGCCTGGAGGCGGAGTCCTTCTCAAAGATTGTCAGATTTAAAGAAATATGATATAAATTAAAAAACTTAGAGAGGACTAGGTCCATGACGATTATCATTGTTGTTCATGTTTTAGTATGCGTTGCACTCATTTTGATCGTTCTGCTTCAGGCAGGAAAAGGGGCAGAAATGGGGGCTGCATTCGGAGGAGCGAGTCAGACCATTTTCGGGAGTGCCGGGGCCATGGGATTTCTTTCCAAACTGACCACCGTCGCTGCGGTTATTTTTATGATTACCTCGCTTCTTCTAACCTTCTCTTCAACGAGGAGGGGTTCCACAATCATGAAGGAAAGGCCGGCTCCTACGGCTCCGGCAGCACCCTCAGAGAAGCCGGTTCAACCTCAGGTGCCTGTCCCCGAGCCGAAGAAATAATCCCCCTTCATCCCCCGTTATTAAAGGGGAAACTATTTTCCTTCCCTTTGCTAAAGCCTGCCTGCCGGTAGGCAGGGGAGGTAGGTAGGGATTAAAAATTTTGCCGAAGTGGTGGAATTGGTAGACACGCCATCTTGAGGGGGTGGTGGGTAATCCCCGTGGGGGTTCAAATCCCCCCTTCGGCACCATCAAACGATCCGGGAAAGGAGAGGTAAAAGAGCCTCTCCTTTTATCATTTTGTTGACTTGACCTGACTCCCTCTCTCTTGACGGAGGAGGGTGGGGGCTCCCGCCAAGGGAGGAGAAAGTTCTTAGGGTATTTCTTAATGAAGAGAATGATTTTCCATGGACCAAAATTCTCCTGAAGTGATAACCGCCATTCAAGCAGCCATCAAAGCATCGGCACTCTGCGAAAAAATAAGGATGGATCTTGCAGGTGGGGAGTCGCTTCTAAAAAGCGACAGGAGCCCTGTGACGATTGCAGATTATGGATCTCAGGCGATGATCTGTAAATTGATCAAAGAAAGGTTTCCCAATGACACCATTGTGGCAGAGGAAGATTCCAAAGAATTAAGGAGACCGGGTCGTTCGAAAATCCTTGAGCGGGTCACAGACTATATTAACGCTTTCATTCCAGACTCCTCTTCAGAGGAGGTGTGTTCCTGGATTGATTTTGGTTCCAATTCCGCCAGCGGCCGTTTTTGGGCTTTAGACCCCATTGATGGGACGAAAGGATTTCTCAGAGGAGATCAATATGCGATTGCCTTAGCGCTCATCGAAAAGGGGAGGGTGAAATTAGGCATTTTAGCCTGTCCCAATCTCTATGCAGATATCCACCATCCTTTTGGAGAAAAGGGATGCCTTTTTCTTGCCTTGAAGGGAAACGGTTCATTCCAGATGGATAGGTGGGGTGTAAACAAACGGCCTATTTTTGTCTCCAAAGTGACGAACCCTTCCGAGGCAGTCATTACGGAGAGCGTTGAACCCGACCATGCCGATCATCTGACTCATCAGCGTCTTGCACAGAAATTGAATATTTCAAAACCCTTCCTCAGAATGGATAGCCAGGCAAAATATGGGATCTTAGCAAGAGGGGAAGTCACCCTTTATCTGAGAGTGCCATCCTCTGCTGAGCCAGGGTACAAGGAAAACATTTGGGACCATGCCGCAGGATCCATCATCGCCGAAGAGGCGGGGGGAAGGGTGACGGATGTCATGGGGCGGCCGCTAGATTTTTCATCTGGAATAAAAATGGAAAAAAATCACGGCACCTTGGTAAGCAACGGAATTTTACATGAAACGGTTCTTAAGGCCTTGGAGATGTGATAAGATTAGAAGCGTCACATTTCACGTCTTAAGAAAGAATTCGCAATGGATAAGGATTTTGTAAAAGTTATCGATTCAGAGATTCCAAAGGACAGCGTCCTGATCTCGGTGGGACTTCCAGGAAGTTGGAAAAGTCCGGTGACCGAGGAGATTGCGAAGAGGAAGGGGTTTCAGATTTTAAGGTCTGACCTCATCAGACTCGATGTCCTGAAGGGGCTGGATGTCTTCGATAATAAGGTGGCCTCGGATCCGGAGAACCGGAAAAAAGTCTATGACGAGATGTTCCGGCAGGCGGCGGAGGCATTGAAAGCCTCCACAAAGGGATTGGTTCTCGATGCGACTTTTTTCACCCAGGAGTTGAGATCAAAGGCTGCTGAGTTGGCTCAAGGGGCGAATCGGACGTTTGTGATTGCGGAATGTGTCTGTACCGAAGAGAAGTCAATTGAGCGAATTCTAAAAAGGACGGAAGAGAATTACGAGTCGAATGCCCTGACCCGGGAGGCCTATCTCAATAATAAAGCTTTGTTTCAGCCGGTCGATATCAATGATTTGAAAAAAAGATTTAGAAAGGTTCGGATGATCCACCTCACGATTGACACCGAATATGACAGCCTTCCTGATTGGAAGATCAGAATGATCGAAAAGAATTGACCATGGACGTTTCCTCCCTCCAGAAGGCACTCCTCAATCCGGAGATTTATCCCGACCGTCCCGCCGTCATTAAATTCATGGAGACCCATATCTCCCTTCTGTTCTTGACGGGAAATCATGTTTACAAAGTAAAAAAACCTGTGGATTTTGGTTTCCTGGATTTCACTTCCCTCGAAAAAAGAAAGTTTTTTTGTGAACAGGAAGTCAAGCTGAATCGACGGCTATCGCCCACTATCTATCTGGGTATCATCAGGATTACAAAAGAAGGCGACCGGATTCACCTCGAAGGGAAAGGGGAACCGGTGGAGTATGCCGTTAAGATGAAACAGATTCCTGAAGAAAAGTTGATGGACAAATTGCTTGAAAAAAAACAGGTGACTCCCAAAATGATTGAGGCCGTCTCGGAGAAATTGGTTCAATTCTATTTTGCTGCGGAGACCAATGATCTTATCAAGAGTTTCGCCAAACCGGAACGTGTCAAACAGGATACCGATGAAAACTTCGAACAGACTGAGAGATACATTGATGTGACCATCCCCAGGGAAGTTTACGAAGAGGTAAAGAATAAGACGAACGATTTTCTTAGAGCGAATGGGAAAATATTTCAGCAAAGGATCGCCTCGGATCGAATTCGAGACTGCCACGGGGATCTTCGTTTGGAGCATATCTTCTGGGGAGATGAGATCTCCATCTTCGATTGCATCGAATTTAATCAGAGGTTCCGATATACGGACGTAGCGGCGGACATCGCCTTCCTGGCCATGGATCTCGATTACCACGGCAGGGAAGACCTGAGCGAACATCTGATGGGTGCCTATGTCGGAGAATCAGGAGATCATGAGTTAATGGAGGTACTCGATTTCTATAAATGCTACCGGGCCTACGTTCGTGGGAAGGTGGAAAGTTTCCGGTTAGATGATCCCCACATCCCAAAGGGAGAAAAAGAGGAAGCCCTGAAAAGGGCACAGAAATATTTTAGCCTCGCCCACCGATACGCGCAGAGATTTTAATAATAATCTCTTTTGTTTTTGAAGGACCTGAATAGGCTTTCTTTCAGCCCCTCACCCTATCCGTCCCCCCAGCGCTTGCCTGCCCCGCCCTCGGTCGGGACCGGGGCCGGGAGGCAGGGGGAGAGGGGAGGGTGAGGGGCTTATGTAAAAATTAAATGTTTGTATGAGTTGTGGCATAGTGGTATTCTTTTTCTAAGAAAGGAGGCTAAAAATGAATATCCAGGACTTAGAGAAGTTGATTAAGGGAAGGCGTTCGATTCGGCAGTGGAAGAAGCAGGAAGTTCCGGAGGAGATGTTGGAGAAGGCGGTGGAGCTGGCGACATGGGCTCCCAATGGAGGCAACTATCAGGGATGGCGCTTCGTCGTTGTAAAGAACAAAGAAGTGATCGGGAAAATGGCTGATGCTGTCCAGTCCGTCGCGGATAAGATGGCCTCCTGGCCGGAAGCGAAGTCTTGGGAGGAGGACATCAAACGGTATCAGAAGAATGCCTCCTTCTTCAGGAATGCACCGGCTTGCATAGGATTGTTTACCGGTGAATATCAAAGTCCGATGGAGAAGTTGCTGGCAGCCCGGGAATCCTTTGATTCTGAAGCAAAAAAGGTTCTGGGGTTTCGAAGAACAGCACCCACGGTGATCCAGAGTGTGGCGGCTGCCGTGACAACGATGCTGCTCGTGTTTCATCAGATGGGTTTGGGCGCGGTTTGGCTTGTCTCCCCCCTTCAAGCTAAGAAAGAGATCGAAACGATATTGAAAGTGCCCCCGACGATGGCTCTTGTCTGCCTCGTTGCGGTGGGGTATCCTGACGAGTCGCCTCAGAAGGATAGAAAACCTGTGGATCAGGTATTAGAGTTCGTTTACTAATCCCGTCGGCGGTTACGGCTGAGGAGATGAAAGATGAAGACGAAAACGATCCGACAATCCGTTACTTTTAAAGCAAGCCCTCACGCGGTTTACGAAGCGCTGATGGATTCGCGCAAGCACGCCAGGTTCACTGGCGCTAAGGCAAAGATCAGCCGCAAGGTGAATGGAAGATTTACTGCCTATGACGGATATATTGAGGGAGTTCACCTGGATCTTGTGCCAGACAAGAAGATTGTCCAGTCATGGCGCGGCAGTGACTGGCCGGAGGATCATTATTCCAGAGCGACCTTCTCTCTGAAAAAAGTCAAGAATGGGGCGCGACTTACCTTCACTCAGAGTGGGGTTCCAGATCAGCACTATCATGACATCAGTCAAGGCTGGCGTGATTATTACTGGAAGCCCATGAAGGAAATGCTAGAGAAAAGGGATTGAGACGAGGTTGAAGAAGAGGCAAATTATCTTACCTCTCGGCAAAGCCATCTCTCAATATAAAGGAGGGGTCGCGTTGATCCGGGTGAGCACGTTGCTCATTGGTGCGGCGTTATTATCATCTATTCTGGCCTTCCATGCCCACGCGGGGGGCGCAAGGCGTCTGGGAATAAATACGACTTTTCATACCTTTCGAGAGGAAATAAAATCGATTGAGGAATTGGGTGTGGGTACAATCCGTGTGCCCTTACAATGGCAGTTGCTCAAGATCCAGAAGGGAGAATATGATTGGAGTACTGTCGATCGGTTATTAAAAGTAGTTCAAGCAAAACAAATAGAACTTCTATTTACCATACGGACAAATTTTTCGAAAGAAACTAAAAAACCTAAACGAAAACGAGGGGCTATCGAAATTAGCCCTGAGTCGTTGGACAAGAAGGAGTGGGTTCATTTTGTGGAGACCCTTGCCAATCGCTATCGGGGGCAGGGAGTAAATTACGAAATTGAAAACGAAGTGAATGAAGGAGCTTTCTGGAAGGGGACGGTGGAACAGTATCTCGAGCTATTAAAAGCCGGTTATGATGTGATTAGGAAGGCTGACCCGAATGCCAAAGTGCTTCCGTCAGCGATGGGGTGCGGTATTCTTCAGAATTCTCAATCGGGGTGGGTAGGTGAGAAGGCATGGAAGTGGCATGACGGCTGGCTGAAACCGATCTTTTCTACTAAGAAATT
>CAYGWV010000075.1:0-11763 GCA_964353925.1 uncultured Syntrophaceae bacterium
ACAAGACAACCCTGGCACGACCTGCATGTGGCGAGGACTTGCGCGCCTGCCATCCATGGTACAAGGTTATCTGTTAGCTCTAAAAGTTCACGGCGTTAGGGCTGGCCCATGACCCTCAGTCTTACGCGTGGGCTACCGCCAGGGCAGAGCCGGGGGTTTACCTGATTGCAATTACTTAGCCGTTCGTCCTGAGCGTGTCGAAGGGCGAGCGGTGAATTGCGACACAGTCTCCAGGGGAGAGGGGAGGCCATTCATCCCCCCAGCAGAGCTGGGGGGTATTCTGGCATATTTTCATAAACTATGTGGGAGCGGAGGGGCTCAAAGAGGCTTGCAAGATTGCGGTCAAGAACCTTGCGCTGAAATAGGGGAGGCAACATGACACTCTCCACGTTGATGTAGCCCCCTTATTCAAATCAGGTATTTTTTTGGTAAAAGTGGAAATCCTCAAGCCTGGGAGAAGGAACCCTGGGAAAAATTAAAAAGAAGACGTTCGATCTCGGCATGATAGAGGCGTCGAAAACCGGAATTTTTTCTTCACACACCGAAAAACATTCGGTCTTCAATACCTAAGAGCAGCAGCAAACCCCACCGCAGCAAAGATCATTGCAGGAAGGTTCATACCAGCAGCAATCATACAGATCAGAAGTGGTCGTTTTGGGTTCTTTCTTCTTTGCTTTTTCAACCCTTTTTTTCATTGTGAACACCTCTTATTCAACTTTAACAACGAAGCGCAAAAAATCAAGGTTAAAGGGAAATGAATCTGCAATTCAGATACTGGACTCTCCCGCGTTTCGCGGGATTAGACATCAGACTCTTCCAAGACAAGGAATAACCTCTCCATGGGTTTCTAAAAGACTTTTTTTAAAACCTTCAAAAATAGCTGAATGAGCAGACTGAAATCCTACCTCATTCGTATTCCGATCATTTCAGTTTTGGTTGAAATCGTTATGTGCTCGACAGAGACTTGGCACGCGCCCGATCCACCCATGCCCCTGCGCGAGTGGACCCACCCGCTAGAAACATCGGCAGGGAAGAAAATAGCCGGCGGAACGGAACAATAAAGGCAGAATTGCTGATGACCCTGCCTTCACCCTGCTCTAAATATAGATTTACTTCGAAATTTCCTTCCGGGGGATGGAGAACGGAGTCGGTCGGAAAACTCTACCGGTCGTGTCGTCTATCATTACCTGAATGAAGAAAATATCTTTGGCATTCAGGTTCTTACTAAAAAATTTTTCGCCCCAGTGCGTAATCGATCCTTTGATTAACCTTTCAGTGTGCTTTCTCCTCTCGGGCAGAACGCTAATGATCTCGCATCCCCCTTTAGAGTCAAGCCAGTAGAATTCATAAGCTATCATGATCTGATCCTCCAGGCGATTTTTTGAACTTTCTCCAGAGACCGGCAATACCCTTAAGCTCGAACCCTAGATCCCCAAGGATTTCTCGGCATCAATAAACGATTAAAAAAACCTGAAATAGAATGACAGTCATATAGATGGCGCTGATCCCCAAAAGAGCGGGGATAACCAGTCGGAATTTACTATGAAGGCATAATAAAATTAGGGGAACAGAGACCATGACAAATTTCCAGACCCAAAATCTATCCCCATAGAGTTGAATGGCAGAACAAACCACGGGGTTCATCTCCAATCCGCCATCCTCCAAAATCAACATGGTCAGAAACGCATCCAGAACATTTAAGCCTAAAATCAAAACGAGGAGGAAAAGTAATCCCGGGCCGTAACGGTCTACATACCTACCCGTCCCTTGATCGTCCCTCCTTCGGAAGCTGCTCCTTTGACCCCGAAGGATAAACCTGCTCAGTCCATGGGTGGGGTGTCTTCTACGATCTTTAAGAATTCGTCTATCAGATCTTCTCAAACCGAGGCTCCTCTGTTATGGGTCCGGGTTGGAGCCTCATCTACACTGGATAGCCGGCAGAGTAGCCGTTTCAGTTTCAGATAATGGCCGTTTAAACTCTCAACAAATTTCAATGCGCACTGGTACTCCTCCCAACCCTCCCAGAAATAAACATCTTTCCAAACGATCTCCGCTTCCACTCTAAAGCTCTCAAACTCAGCGCCTTTTGGAAAAGAGACTTTAATATTTATTTTCTTGCCAAGGGGGGTGTCATTGAAGGTTTGAACGCGAAGGCCGACCGCGCTTGCATGGATGACTAACCCTGAGCCACCATTCGGCTTATCACTCCTATCGAAATCAACAGGCAAACCGATTAAAGTCATTGGATATCTCCTTTTCTGTTTTGTCATTAGAGATTTATGGAATCTCTCCTCCCCATTTGCGTCTGCTCACAGACCGATTCGAATCTCAGGTCAGTCTCCCGATGAAGGTCTATCTTATCAAATGAGTAGAATTCATAAACTTCCATATTAGAATACTCTTCTTAATACTGAGGATTAGGCGCAATTGCTTGACTTTCTTGAAAATCCTTACTCTTCCGTGCGGCATCCGTTCCCTCCCAAAAATAAGGATCACCTTCTCGATCGCATTTGCTACCCGGAAAGCAATGGGCTTCCCGATTCTCCTTCTAAGCCAATAATACAGGGACATGTTTTTGTTAATTAAAAAACTTCTCATCTTTCTCTCCGTTGAGTTACAAACATTTATTTATTGTCTAAGTCTTATGTTTGATCTTGTGAGAAAAGTCATGTTTCCTTTTCTTGTTTAAGAGGCAAGACCTGTACCAAATGGCGCCAACCGTTCCTTTGATGTCAACTGTTAGGGGTGGATGATAATTGATGACAATTCAAATAAAATTTTTTTGAATTCCGATTCTTATTAAGAAAAGCCGAAGTAGAAGGGATTTTCACAAAATTCCCGAACTCCTTCCGCAAAAGGTGAAATAGTTTTCCCGCCTTTATCTGGTCTGAAGATTGATACTTCGGCCAGCAACCTTACTGGACAGAACAAACCGAAATAGCACCTGTTCCTAAGGAACCTGAGAGGATGGAGTCAAAACCAAATACGTTGGAGTGGCATGAGAGGTACGGCTATTGAAAAAGAAGGTGGGAGCACCCTCTTGAGGACAGCGAGAGAAAATATTCCTCGCTGTCTTTTTTTAATCCCGAATTTGCCCCAGGCCTTACTCTAAGATTGCCTTCCCGCTGATGACAATCCATCGTCAGAGTTTTTTGGGGAATAGCCAGTCTAAAATTCCCACCCTAAGATTCCGATTGCCTCGATCCTGTCAATCTGGTAAGCTCCTGTTGAAACGGAAGGTCTTCCGTTGGCAGATTCATTCTCTGGGGAAACTCTCAGCATGGACGAGATTACCATCCTGGACCAGCTTGAGGAACTCATAAAAAGATTTGGCGTACAAATCCGCCATGAAGCCATAAGGCAAGATGAGGATTCAGTCCATGTCATAGGGGGTTTGTGTTTGTTAAGAGGAGAGTACGTTCTCATCATCAATTCCAAGGCTACGATCAGTGACAAAATTTGGACTTTAGGAATAGCGCTGAAACAGTTCGACCACGATCAGATTTATATCCGACCCGTTCTCAGGGAGTTATTGGAAAGGATACCTGAGCAAAGACGGCTCATCGTGAGCGGTAAGCGCGGACTGAAAATCTGATCCAAGGTCTTTTCCCAATTCTTATTGACACCCCGTCCTTAATCTAATACACTCCTATTCAAACCAAAGCCTCTGTGATTAACTTTTCACGTACAAGATAAGTCTGCGGTCTGAATATGAATTTAGACCCCATTTCTGACAAAGGAGCGAGTTTTCCATATTTACCAGAGGGGAGGTGCAGAAGAGATTTTTCCTTTGAACTGATATGATAGAAGATCAAGAACGTTGTTTAAAGTGCGGAAAGCAGGAAGGATTACAGGGTGTTGCTGTAACGATTGGGAGAAAAACATTTCATCTTTTTTATCTCTGTGCAAAATGTGGAAATGTAGGCATTGAGCAATTGCTGCAGATCATTGGTTTATATAAAGGGAAAAAACCTGATTCAAACGATGATCCTTGAAGGGACACGGAGGCCTGTAACCTTAAAAGTAAGTGAAGAGAGTTGAGGGAAGATAGAGAGATCAAGATGGCAAAACTGAAAGTGGGGCCCATGGAGAAGGTCAAGATCTTAGCTATTGTATTCAGCATCTTTTTGATAGGTTGTTTTGCTTCCACTCGGTCTTCTAAGCCTCGCTCAGACCCGGATGGCTTCAGGGATATCCAGTGGGGAACCGAGATATCCACGCTAAAAGACATGGAGAAAGTGGAGCAAGACAAATCATCCAATAGTGACTTAGTCTGGTATACAAGAAAAGAAGATCCATTAGCCATAGGTAAAGCAAGACTTGAAAACATATTCTACTCATTTTGGATGGGAAACTTCGAGAGTGTATGGATTGGTTTTAGAGGGGACGAGGATTTTGAGACTCTTAAGAAAGAGTTATTTGAACGATTCGGAAAAGTCCTTGAGTCTGAGCAACTGATGAAAAAGATGGATAGAGAGGCAGGGAGAGAACCGGCTACGATAAGACATGGGGAAGAATTTTATGCGTGGTGGGGCAAGAATACAGAGATGACGTTGTCCTATTCCAGAGATCGCCATAAAGGAACCCTCAATATCAATTCCAAGAGGATTGGCGAAGAAAGAAGAGCCTATGAAAAACAAAAGGGGAAATAGGGGAGGTTAAAAGAAAAAATCATTGGGCAAAAACAAGGCGGCCCACCTCAGAAGATCTTTTTCCTTCGCCACTGCTTCGGTCGGTCGCTCGGGAAAGTAAGGCCGCTGGCATCCACTCCAAGATCGACAAACAGCTTGGCTAAAACGATGGCGCAGCTATACCCCTCCAGCACAGGGATCTCCCAGCCGATCTCATTCAACCGCTTCTGAAGAAACGATTGCATCCAGAAAACGTCGGAGCACCCGAAGGTAATCACCTCCGCGCCATCTTCCTCGATGGCGGCGATCGCCTCCCTGACAGCCCGCTCTAATGCCTCGGAAGGTTCGCCCCTCAGCGCTTTCTCCCGTTCTTCCGCGATGGACGTTTCGTTCTCGTGGCCGGGTCTGGCGTGGTAGTAGTTGATGTTCCTGATCGAAGCGCAGCGCTCGGTGAAACGGTGGCGGACCACAAGGTCGTAATAAAACATGTTATGCGTCTCGGTAAAATCGATGACGGTGAATTTATTGCCCAGCATGGAGGCAATGTGCATCTGGGAAAAGGCGCAGGAGGTTACGGGTATGCCATACTTTCGGCCGATTTCCCTGGACTCCAGGAAACCCGGTTCTCCGCCGCCGAGCAGGACAATCGCGTTATATTTGCCGCTTTCACAGGCCTCACGGACGATCGGCAAACGGGCTGCTGCAACGTAGCAGAACTCTTCCCGCGTCTCCACCGCCCAATCCCCGTAGGGAGCAGGCGGTCCCCCGTGAAAATCCCATTCAACATCCTCCAGCAGATGCCCGATATTCAGGTAATTCATCCGCATGCGATGCTCTTTGGACAAGCCGGGAGCATGATACTTGTCCGCAAACCTGCTGCCCGCGGGCAACTGAAAAGGCTGTATGAATAAGAACTTGTACTTCTTCTTTTCTTCGGCCATGAATTCTCCTCCTTCTTTGCGATGGAAATTAATCAACCACACGGTCACATTCAGAGCCTTATATAGCATAGAGCTCCCCCTAAAGTAAATCGTTGTATGAGCAACGAGATCCGTCCCTATCTCAAGAGAATCGTATCAAGAGGAGAACAAAAATGGAGAGGGGGGTGACTGAAAAATTTGGAGTGGAGCCCACGGACGGATTTGAACCGCCGACCCGCTGATTACAAATCAGCAGCTCTACCACTGAGCTACGTGGGCATTCTTATTAGAGAACGTGTCCGTGACCGTTTTTCGTGTCCGGACTCCAATATTTCTTATCACATTTCTTAAGGCTTATCAAATTTGTGGAATTACCCCAAGCTCAAAGTTGAAAGCTCAATGGTCAAAGACGAAATTAAATTTTCTCAGACCATGAGCCATAAGCCATAGGCTAGAAGCTGCTTCTCACCTCTTTTTTCCTTCGATGGCTTTTTCTAAAATCTTAATTCCCTCTTGAGAGGCGTCGATGGATCGTGCTAAAGACTCCCGTGCCTGTTGGGGATTGTGGAATCCATCGCTGTTCTCGGCCGTCCACCACTCCCAGAGGATATGAGCCTTGTCATGAAAGGGACGCACTTCCTTCAGGATTTCCTCCCCGACGCCAAGGTCTTTTGCCAGGGTATACGTATCGATCAATTGTCCCAGCCAGAATTCCGCCTTTCTGATTTTCCCGCGGATATAATTTTGGATGGCATCCACCTGATACTCGGCCTCATCCTGGGACCAGTAAGAGTGACAGCGGACACAGGTGTCTTTGAGCATGTACCGTGCACTTCGCTGGCCGTGGAAAGTGAAAGTCTTTCCTTTCTTATCCTTCACCTTGGGCATATGACAATCTTTGCATTCCACTCCAGATCGTTCGTGTCTGCTCCCCCAGAAAGTCTCAGTTTCCGGGTGCTGAAGTTTCGTGAGCGAGGCGCCGGTGACCGCGTGTTTAAAATCCTTGAAGCCTATCTCCGCATATCGCTTTTGAACATCGAACACATTCACCCAAGGAAAATAGTTGGTTCTTCGATCATCCATTGTAATGGGTGTGCCGGTCTTTGGGTCGAACCCCGGATTGCAATTGTATTCCACATGACACTGGGCACAAAGAAGGTTGGAATCAGATTTGTTGAGGAGCCCAATCGCTCGGAAAGGTTTGCCATCCCGTTGGAATTCGATCTTCGTCATGGTCACTGTTTTGCTCTTCTCTTTATCATACGGATAAGTTCCCTCTCCCCGATCCGCAACCGCCTCGATCAAGGCATCGCGGACCACCCTCGCTTTGGCCGCATGGGGATCGTGACAATGAATGCAACCCACAGGATTCTGAATATACTTCTTCGCCATCTCCATAGCTGCCGGATTCCCCCCTCTCTTCAAATCGGTTGCAGGATGGGGGTCCCCCAGATAAGGCCATTTCAAAATGGTGTCGGTCGTCTTGCAGGTGAAGCAGACTGTATTTCCTGCTTTAGCTGTCTGAGGCAATTCTTTTCCCGTATCCACTAATATATCCCAGGCTTTTCCAGTCTTCGTGATATCCTTCCAGTTTTTTAACTGGAACCTTCCTCCATAGGCTCGATCCACCAGGAGATGGTCCGTGACCATAAAGACGTGGGATCTAGGCTCATCGTGTTCCTTCGTAAAGCCATGAGGCATCAAAAGCTTATCGGAGGTAGGGGATCGGCTTGTCGTGGTGGCTTTCTCAACCCTGGCCTTTGATTTCAGATTGACCGACATCAAGGTCTCAAACTGGGAAAGATGGCATTCGCCGCAGAGACCTAACTCCAGGTTCGTCCCCGGGAGTTTTTCGGGATCTTTCACATGCTCGGTGAGTTGGCTATGACACCTTGAGCAGGGTAGGGGAGCATGTTTGTTTCCCACCTTGAGAGATTTGATCTCCTCATGGCACCCGTAGCACGTCGCATCTTCCTTCGGGATCGTTTCCTTTGCAGAAGGGGGATAGGAGAAATAAAAAATCAGAGAAAGAAAGCAAAGGGTCGATATGAAAAACATTTTTTTTAGCATAGAGGCACCTCCTTTCAAAACAAAGGGACCCATCCTGTGTCTGGACCTCAACATTTTATTATTGCAGCGACGGGAATAATCAAAAACAAATTATTTCCATCCAATGAGCAGAGCGACGATAGTCCATCCAAAAAGGATAACCAAAAAAATAACAAATTGTTTTACCAATTTGGGATCCATAAGTCCTCCTTTTTTCTCAAAAGCTGGAGATGATTTGTATTTTTTTTTAAAATAGTATATTGAAAATATAAGTTCTTGACCCCGGCAGGACAAAATCGCGGCCTTCAACTGCGGATCAATGCGTCAGCCTTTGGCCGGGATGTCGGTCCACCGGGGGATGGGATGGAGTGTGACGGGCTTTTCCCATAGGGCTCCACCAAATGCCATTATGAAAAATTCTGAAAATTATTTCAAGAAAGAAAGATGGACGAAAACCCTGCTCCTTTTTGGGGTGGTTCTTCTCATCTCCTTCCCTTCTTATGCAGGATCGATCAGAGACGTCGGCCAGCATATTGAGAAGGTTAAGTCCATTGAGCTCCCATTCCAGTTTGCCCTCATCGGAGATAGCAGGGATGGAGAAAAGGTTTATGTTCGATTGATCGGAAGAGCCCTTGAACGAAACCCTCATTTCCTCATCCATTTAGGAGACATGATTCCCCATCCCAGCGAGAAAGAGTGGCGTACATTTTTTGAGATTTCGAAACCAATAGACATCCCTTTCTTTCCTGTAGTAGGGAATCATGAGGTATTTGCTACCGGCCGGGGAGAGAAGTTTTATCGAGACCAGTTCCTTCTTACGAATGAAAAGACCTATTATGACTTTCGGGTTGGGGGCGTCCTTTTTGTTATCCTGGATTCGGAAATGGGGAGGGGAAGGATCATCAATGAACAGTTATCCTGGTTGGAGGATGTTTTGTCGTCTTCTAAAGAGAGATTTAAGCTGATTTTTATTCATCGTCCCCTTTTCCTCCCAATCGATAGTCTGAAGAAGGGGCGGGCTATGGATAGATATCCAGTCGAACGGGATGCCCTCCATCAGCTCTTTTTAAAGGCAAACGTAAAGGCCGTCTTTGAAGCCGATGATCACCGTTATGACCAGATGGAGAAAGATCACATTCTCTACCTCATCACTGGAGGCGGGGGTGCACCTCTAACGTCCTTCTTAGAAAGAGGACGCTTTTTCCACTATGTCTGGATATCTGTTCAGCAGGAGAGAATCGAAGGGGAAGTGGTGGATCTGGAAGGCCGGGTTCGAGATCGATTTATGATCGAATAAAAGGAAAGGAGCAAGGAGATGAGGTTAGGGTTG
This sequence comes from uncultured Syntrophaceae bacterium, assembly GCA_964353925.1. Taxonomy (GTDB): domain Bacteria; phylum Desulfobacterota; class BSN033; order BSN033; family UBA1163; genus CAVQFR01. The sequence continues at coordinate 8,931 of CAYGWV010000075.1, forward strand.
GCTTTGGTTGCATTAGGGGTGTTGATCCTCTTGGATCGAACGGGTGCGGGATACGGGTTAAGGGAAGGGTGGCCATGGGTCGTCGTCGCCCTGGGAATAGGAGGCGTTTTCAGTGATAGAAAAAGTGTAGCCGCCTGGATCACGATGATTATCGGGGTCTTCATCCTTGGGGCAAAATATTACTCTCTTCACTTTTCGATCCCGGGAGTCATTAGGACATATTTCTTGCCTGTCCTTCTCATCGTGATCGGGCTCCTGTGGCTTTGGAAATATCAAAAGGATTGATTCCAATTGCGGAGTGCGGAATGCGGATTCTTTAATTCGTAATTCATGTCCCTCCGTAAGCATTATGTTATCCGGACCACTCATTTCCCTGTCAGTCTCAGATTTGGGATCTTAGGTTTAGATTCCGAATTCCGAAATCTGCAATCCGAAATCGGAAATTATTGGACTGGAATGAGACCGGCGACAACCAACACTGTCAAAACTTCCTTTCCTGTATTGGTCAATTCGTGAAATTGACCGATGGGGATATGGACCGCATCTCCGGATTTCACCTCACAGACCTCCTCACCTACCTGCATACGGCCTTGACCGGTTTGAATATAATAAATCTCTTCCATCGGATCTACATGGCCGATGAGTATTTCACCGGGGGGGACATAGGCATGTGCAAGAAACATGAGAGTTTGAAGATGCCGGGTGTCCAGAATCATGTGAGCTATGCCGCCCCCATGGGCCCGGTAGCGAGTGGCTTTCACCTCAGGGTGTTCCAAGTTGCGTCGTATCATTGGTTTGTCCTTTCTGAACTCGTCTTTTATTCACATTTTAATTAACAATTGAGAGAGAAATCAAAATTGAAATAATCGTACCATTTTAGCCCATTGAAAAAGACCGTCTAATCCCCCTTCATCCCCCTTTGTCAAAAGGGGGAAACATTTCTCCTCCCTTTGGAAAAGGGAGGTGGGGAGGGATTTATGATAATCATCATATGAAAAGTGGATGCTTGAATACAAGAGCCCATTGGGTTACGAACAAAGTTAAAACTTTCTTCAGGAGCGACCTATGCCAGAAATAACCGAAGGTGTCTATTACATTCCGGGACAGGATGAATTTATGCCGGATTCTCACGCCTATGTTTTGGGTAAACCATCCTCTCAAAACCTTTCCCTCGTCGATCCGGGTCTGACCGGCAAGGGGAGTTACAAGATCCAGGCTATCCAGAAAGCAGGCATCGAATTATCATCCATCAAAAGGGTGATCATGACTCATACGCACTTGGATCATATCGGGGCCTTCGCTGAAATCCTGAAGCAGCTCCCCTGGGCTGAACTCTGGGTGCATGGGTCAGAAGCCGATCTCCTGGAGAAGGGAGATGAGAGGGCTGTTTACGGGATGGATATGTTCCGAGGGTTTTGCCAGGGACAGCTTGGCCTCAAGCCAGGTGCGTTTAAGTGTCAAGTTCATCGGAAACTGCAAGGAGGCGAAACCCTGGATCTCGGCGACATGACCTGGGAGGTCATCCATATCCCGGGTCACTCCATGGGGAGCATCGGCCTTTATCATCGACCCATGAAAATCCTCATCCCGGGGGATGTCGTCTATGCCGATTATGCGATTGGTCGTTTTGACCTCTACGGAGCCGACCCCGCTGGGCTGAAAGAATCTCTGATGCGTTTGGCTGAATTAGAGGTGGATATTCTTCTACCCGGTCACAACCAGATTGTCAAAGGCCTTCCGAAGGGCTATATCCTCAAGACGGCAAAACAATGGGAACCCAATCTCAGCTGAAGAAGTTCCTTCCCCCCGGCAGCAGAAGGCCACGGGCTTTGCCCGTGGATGAATGCGCCAGCGCTTGGCCGGGATGTCGCCCCGCTGGGGCGTGAAGTAGGGTGCCACGGGCAATGCCCGTGGGGCTCCACAAGACATCCTGAAGGGTTCTAAGAAATGGCAGGGGCAGAAGAGTTGCGTTGTGCCCTTGTATAAAGTCCGTTCATTAAAATCGACTTTATGATTTATTTGTGCCAAACAAACTCCTCATACGCATCAGAAAACTCATATCTCCAGTCGCTGTGTATTTGCCTTCCATAAAAGCCTGCTGTCCGTCCATCTCTCCGTTGGCAATGGCAAGCCAAACCTCCGAAGGGGTTTTGATTGTAACGCTTGAAGAATTCGCTTTCCCTTCGTGATACGCGCATTTTCCATTTTCAACAGAGAGAAACCAATCGCCGGTCTGTCTTCCGGTCACTATAAATTGGATGGTTGCCTTGAGGTCTCCGGCAGCTTGGGAATTGAAGGACGCTGCCATTCCCCTGAGCAGGAGTCTCATATCTTCGACTTTTCCTTGCACAGGCTTTCCCTGGGTGACTCCTTCGAGGTGGCTATCCCACCAAAGATTAGCCATTTCGGCCAACGCATCGGGTGGGATGAGAGGTTTCTGAATTTGCGCTTCTGTTTCTCCTGAAACCTTTCCATCCCGAATAACCTCGACTCCTGCTCGATAGGTTGCTTGGAGGACACCCTGGACATTCTCTTGCATTCCCTGTTGTTTCAAAAGCTCCCCTCCGGGCATCAACAGTTCTCCGATGATAGGTACGCCCCCATTCCGCTCCATATGGCGGAAGACTTGCCTGAGCCCATCGAAATGAGAAACCTCGGGGAAACCACACGTGGAAATAAGGACCATCTTCCGGTTCACTGCATATCTTTGAGGGTGTCGGTAAGCCTCTCCCGTCTTGATCAGATGAGGGTCCAGAAGGGGAAGGAGCCTTTCCTGAAAGGCCTTCACGAGCGCAGTCATATTGAAATTATATAGAGGTGTTGCATAAACAAG
>CAYGWV010000076.1:0-16342 GCA_964353925.1 uncultured Syntrophaceae bacterium
TCTTTCAATATCGCATGGAAGAGATTGACTTTGCTGAACCCTCTGAGGTCGACCCTGACGAGGAGATCGTCAAAATGGGTGTGGAGGCCATCCAAAACGTGACGGGGAGGAAGCCCATGCTGAGAGGATTCTCCGGGTTCACGGATTCCCGTTATTATATCAACCAATGTCACATTCCCACGCTCATCCTTGGGCCGGGAGGAGTAGATCAATCCCATACGACGGATGAGTCCGTGGAGGTGGATGCGTTGGTCCATGCGGCCCACATCTACGCCATGATCCTTGTGGATTATCTATCGAAAAAAGATGAACCTTGATCTTGAAAAAATCTTGAAGGAATTGGAACCCTATCGGGAGAGGAAGGGTAAGGTCCATCCAAGGCATGCTGCCCTCCTCGTCATCGATATCCAGAATTATTTTCATCGAATTGTCCAACCCATTTTGAAAAACCTTTTGAACGTGATTCAATCTTGTCGGCAAAAAGACATTCCGATCATCTTCACGCAGCATGGCCACACGGATCCTCCCGCAGATGGAGGAGTTTTGGGACAGTGGTGGGGTGAAGTCATCCTTCATGGGACGAAGGATTGAAAATTTCTTCCAGAGATTAAAATGGAGTCAAAGGATACGATTATTCCTAAAAAACGCTACAGTGCCTTCTATGAAACCGATCTTGATTCGATCCTACGATCGAAAGGAATTCAAGACCTGATCGTCTCAGGAGTGATGACGAATCTCTGTTGCGAGACCACAGTGAGGGATGCCTTTATGAGGGACTACAGAGTTTTTTTCCTGATTGACGGGACGGCCACTGGAAAGGATGATCATCACCTGGCTACGTTAAAGAATTTTGGATTCGGCTCCGCCACCCTGCTCACCTGCGACGAATTGATCCGAAATTTAAAATCAAAATGATAGATTTTTCCCTCTTGTTTCCCCCCACCATACACTTCATCGTTTTTTCTTGGGAACGGCGACCCGATTTTTTAGTGTCTTCTCAACCTTCTTCAACACTTCCTCGAATATAGTGAGGGCGGTGTCCGCCTCTTTCTTCGCGATGATCAGAGGAGGACTGAAGCGAATCACGTTTTCCCCCGCTCCTAAGATGAGGAGCCCCTTCTCAAAACAGGCTCGAATGATTCTGCTCCTCTCCTCGATCGCCTTCTCCTTGGTCTGCCGGTCTTTCACCAGCTCTATCCCGATCATCAAGCCCTTTCCTCTCACATCGCCGATCAGATAAAAACGCTTCTGGAGTTCCTTCAGTTTTTCGAGGATGTAGCCCCCCACGCGTGCCGCATTCTCAATGAGTCCTTCCTCAAGAAGTTCAATGGTGGTCAGGGCAGCTCGGCAACTGATGGGGTTTCCGCCAAAAGTGCTGGCATGAGAACCAGGGACCCAATCCATTACCTCGCTTTGTGAGACAGTCGCTCCCAGGGGCATCCCGGAAGCAATTCCCTTTGCCAAAGCGATGATATCCGGTATGACCCCCCAGTGTTCAATCGCCATCATCTTTCCTGTCCTTCCCATTCCACTCTGAACCTCATCATCCACAAAGAGGATTCCAAACTCCTTTGCCAGCTCATAAAGTTTTTGATGAAATTCTGGCGGGGGGACGATATAGCCACCTTCGCCTTGAATGGGTTCAACAAAAATGGCCGCCACTTCCTCAGGAGGGATACACCGTTTAAAAAGGTCTTCACGAATCCAATCGACACAGGCAGTGCTGCAACCTGGATATTGCCGGTGATGATAAGGACAGCGGTAACAATAGGCGTAAGGAACATGGGTCACCCCAGGGACAAGCGGGTAGAATCCCCTTTCGTGAATTACTTTGCTGGCTGTTAAAGAAAGGGCCCCCATGGTTCGTCCGTGAAAAGCGCCAAGGAACGCCAAAATTCGAGGCCGTTTGGTATGATAGTGTGAGAGCTTGAGAGCGGCCTCAATGGCTTCAGCGCCTGAATTACCGAAGAAGACCCTCTTTTCTTTTGACCCGGGAGTGATCTCAGAGAGCTTGGCAGCAAGACTCGATTGGAGGCTATAATAGAAATCGCTGCCAGACATATGAATGAGTTCTTCTGCCTGATGATGGATAGCCTTCACCACTCTCGGATGGCAATGGCCGGTGTTGCAGACAGCAATTCCTGAAGTGAAATCGAGGAATCGATTCCCATCCACATCCTCTACCCAAGCTCCTCTCGCCTTTTTGACGACAAGGGGATAGACACGGGTGTAGGATTGAGAGACAAATCTCTGATCCTTCATTAGGACTTTCTTGGCTTCAGGTCCCGGAGGTTTAGTAATAATCGAAGGAGATGAGAATCTTTTCATTTCCATATTGCTCCCCGAATCTCTTTAAAAGATAAAACACGGTTTAAAAATACTTGAAATTTCCCCTCACCCCTACCCTCTCCCGACAGGGAGACTGTGTCACAATAGCGGAAATGGTGAGAAATGTCATGCTGAACTTGTTTCAGCATCTAATGGAATCAATAACTTACGAGACCCTGAAACGAGTTCAGGGTGACAAGAAATGAATTACGACACAGTCTCAGGGGAGAGGGGGTAATCAGTTTACTTTCTGAGCAATGGATCTGATTTCCACTTTTGCCATCTTTTCGAAAAAGGTGGCCAATGCCGAATGGTCCTCTTCCCCTCTTCCCTCGGTCATCAGAGAAAGAAAGATCTGCTGAACGAAACTGGAAAGCGGCAACGGAACACCCAAGTCCTTTGCCGTGGAAAGGGCGTTCTGAAGGTCTTTATGGTGGAGCTTGATCTTGAAGCCCGGCTTAAAATTCCTTCCGAAGATCATCGGCGCCTTTGTCTCCAAAACCTGACTTCCTGCCAACCCTCCCCGGATGGCCTGGTGGATCACCTGAGGATCAAGACCTGCCTTCGCTCCGAGGGTAAATGCCTCTCCAACGGCAGCGATATTCATGGCTACGATGATCTGGTTAACCAGCTTAACGAACCCGCCAGCGCCAATCCCTCCGACTCGGACAATGTTCTTTCCCACAGCATTAAAAATGTCGACGCAATCTTTGAAAATCTTCTCCTCTCCTCCCACCATGATGGCCAGGGTCCCTTGGATCGCACCGGTTTCACCCCCGCTGACCGGCGCATCCAGCATCTCGACTCCTTTCTTCCTTAATTCTTTCTCGATCTCCTGACTCACGAGGGGATTGATGGAGCTCATGTCTATTACAATCGACCCTGGTTTGATTCCCTCCAAGACCCCGTCCTTCCCCAGAATAACCTCTTTCACATCAGGTGAATCAGGCAGCATGGTGATGATCACGTCTGCCTCCCCTGCCGCTTCCTTAGAGGAAGATGCGGCCAGAGCCCCGGCTTTGACCAGGTCCGCAACGGCATCTTTGTTCAGGTCATAAGCGACGATAGGGAACCCAGCCTTCAAAAGATTTTTGGCCATGGGCCTTCCCATAATTCCCAATCCAATAAACCCTATTTTCTTTTTCATAGCTTTTCTCCTCAATGGATATTATCACCAATGATTAATGTATTTTCTTTAGTTATTCTACTCTGTTTGTCATTCCTGCAAAAGCCGAAATCCAAATCCTTTTGAAATACTTATACCTTGGTTCCCGTTTTCACCTATCTGCTGCCGGCAAGCGGGAATGACAGAATTGATACGAAGGATGGAGGGATAGAAAATTCTATTTTCTGTCTAAGGAATATCCTGTCTCAGTTTGACAAAAGGTAAGCCAAATTGTCTAAGATCGTGGTAAAAAAGACATCCTTCACCACAAAGCTCTCGGGGACGGTAACCTGCGCCGGTGCAAAGTTAAGAATTCCTCTCACCTCCGCCTCCACCAACAGGTCAGCAACGCTCTGAGCCTCTGAAGGAGGAGTTGCGATGATTCCAATCTCGATCTTCCTTTCCCTCGCTACATCCTTGATCCGGTTGATATGAAAGACCTCCACTGGCTTGCCCAATTTTTCCGAGACCCTTCCGATCACTTTCGGAGGATCAATATCAAAGGCAGCAACGATCTTATAATTTTGCTTCAGAAAATCCTTATAAGAGAGGAGGGCGGAGCCCAAATTTCCTACGCCGACAAGTCCCATCCTCCATTCCTTGTTCGATCCCAATATCTTCTTGATATTATTGAGCAAATCTTTCACATAATAACCCACTCCCCGAATTCCAAATTCGCCGAAATAGGCCAAATCCTTCCTTACCTGAGCGGCATTTACCATGCACTTATTCGCCAGTTGAGCAGAGGAAACAACCTTTTCTCCTTTTTCTTCCATCTCTTCTAAGCGCCTCGAATACCTCGATAACCTCCTGATGGTCGCCTCGGGTATTTTTTTGTACTTCAATTTTGTGACTCCCTTCACAAGTTTTGGAAAAAATATTAAATTCTCATTTTTTTGTCAAGTCTATCTTCATGCCACGCTTTGCCCCCTATTTTCATACCGGGATTCTACATTCTCCCTTTAGCCATTTCTCCTCTTCTTCTGGTTATCTGTTTGATGGCTTCATCCAGTCTACGATTAGCAAATTCCAGTAATTCCTCCGTATACTCCAGATTGTGGACTCCTTTTCCATCCTTTGCCGAATTGTAATTGAATTCTGCCTCTCCATACAGCTTTCGAAAAACAAATGTATGGCCTCCACTGAGATCAATCCGATCGATCTCTTCCTTGACTCTTGCCATTTTAGGTTCCAATTTTTTCAACAAATCTTCAGACGTCGCTTTCCATCGGACCGCCATCTCCCCATAACTTTGGTCATGGCATTCGATGCAACGTTTCTTGATGGCCTCAAAGGTGTCTTTCTTCTTCGCCAGTGTGCCCCGATGACAATCAACGCATTCGACCACATCCAGCTTATTACTCGGTCTCTCTTTAACGCCAATGCCTCCTTTTCCTTGAACGAGCTTTTTGACAACGGCATGACAATCATCACATTTCACTTTCTTAATTCCTTTCCCATGATGACATCCCGCACAATTCTTGATGAACGTTTTGCCGTGATTTTCCCGGGGAGAATGGCAATCCGAACACTTCTGTCCGTTGCCTGCAATGTGGGTTTCATGGGAGAATTTGATCTCGTTAAAAGGAACGGTGCGCTTCTCGATCCCAACGTGGCACAGCGTGGTACAGGTCATGCGGGTTTTAGACTCCTGGGGTGTGTAGCCTTTATCGATAATCGCTAAAACCCGCTCCGTCTTATTGTTCGCTGCATTAAGAAGCTTAAAAGCATATTCAACATTGTGAACGCCCTTCCCCAAAAGGACAAAGCTGTAATTATGGCGGGCTTCATTGAGTAGGCTTTGGGCCTTTTTAAACGGGGCCCCGCCTCCACTGGTCTTTTGAAACTCATACAATACTTTCTGAACATTGAAAATTCTCTGATTCGTCTCATTTTCCACCTTGGAAAGGAGGGTTTTCCACTGTTTCAAGGTATCATCAAAGCCTTCCCCGTGGCAGTCTACGCAGGCTTCGTTGATCACCTTTTCTGCAAATCGAGTGGTGTGGAGTGCTGCCTGACTTTCTTCAGCTCTTCGATGGCAAGCAATACAGTCGACATTGGCCGTAAACATGAGGCTGGGAGAGTCTGGAACGCCAATCCCTCCGGTCCCCCGGTAAAAATCTCTGGGTCCCAAATGCATTTCTTTACTGTGGCACCTATCACAATTGGACGAAACATGGGTGAGGGTAGGGATCTGGCCAATCTCATGCCGTAGAGGCGTGTGGCAACTGGAGCATTCGATCTTGTGGTCAGTGACATGTTTCTTATGCATGACTTGAGAGGTATATTTCGTACTCAGGAGGACTGGTTCATTATGACATTCTAGGCACTTTCCTTCAGGGACATGGCCATCTCCCTGTACAACGCTGAGATGGCACTTCTCGCAAGCGACCCCTCTGGCAATATACTTTTTATGATTGAAGTTCCAACCTTTGACTTTGATATCCCCCTTAGGCTCCACGTGGCAGGAAGTACATCCTCCGACGGCGCATGAAAGGCATTCTTCCTCTCCCTTGGGACCAGCCTTGTAATAGTGACAGATGAAGCAGTTGACTTCATGAACCGTAAGGTGCTTCCCTTGAACGAGCTGAGCATGACAACTGGTACAGCGAAGCTTCATCCCCCTTCTCAGTTCACCTAAATGTTTTCCGTGTGAGAAAGCCACATTTTTGTAAACCATATTTCCCTTCAGGTCGTCAATTTGATGGCAACCCTTCTGAAGGCAGCTTGCATCGCTGATTTGGGCGTGAGGCGTACTCGGCCTTTTCCCCGAAAGGAAATAGGCCAGGGATACCTGGCCATCTACCCACTTCCCTCTCATATGATTGAAAAATCCAGGCTCATAGTGACATTTTGTGCAACTGACGTGCTTGTGGCTGGAGGTCCTCCACGACTCCATATAGGCATTCATCTGGTGACAGAGTCCACAGAAGGTGGAGGACTCCGTAAATCTGAGAAGACCTCCAACGATGACGAGGAAAACAACGATGCAGAAAACAAGGAAGATCTTGATTGCCTTGAGGTGAGCTTGAGTGCCCCTTCTCGCCTCATTGAAAAAATCGATCCAAAAGATCTTGACCAAATGATAAAGATTTTTTATAGTTCCCATAGGAAGGCCTCCACCGAAAGTCAATTTTACAATCTTTTGAAATTATTTCAAGGGTAATTCTCCCCTGCTGGGGTTATTTATTGAGGGAAAAGAGGGGGGCCGAGAGAAGACGGGCAGACCGCTAAAAAGGGAACCAATGGCTAGATTGATCATCACTCTTCTCATCTTCGCCATCCTCTCTGAAAATCAGGAGACGGTTTAGTGGATCGATTCCGAGGAGTTAACCAAAAATGGATCTTCTTCTCAATCTCCCTCTTATGTTTCTCTCTCTTGCCTGGAAAGCTTGACTCTCTTCTCGCTCAAGTAGAAAAAAATCCCTTAGACCAGAGAGGAGAGAAACTGAAAGATTTTCGAGAAAAGAGGGATCGGTTCTTTAAGGAAGACCCTCATTCACCTTTGAAGGAGAGTGACCGGAAGAAATTTAAAGGCCTTTTTTATTACCCGATCGACATCAAATATGCCATGGCCGGGGCAATTGAAAAATATCCTACTGAGCCCAAACCCATGTACGTCATCCTTCCCACCAATAAAGAGACGGGAAGAAAATATGTAAAATATGGCCGCTTTAAATTTAAATGGGAGGGAAAAGCATATACCCTGCAAATCTTTCGGCCGTTGGGGGGCGGGGAGCTTTTTCTTCCCTTTAAGGATAAGACTTCAGAGACAGAGACCTATCCAAAGGGGCGCTATCTCTCGATCGAACCCATGCCCGGGGGAAAAGTGCTGATCGATTTCAATCGGGCGAATAATCCGTTCTGCCAGTTCAATGAAAAATATACCTGTCCTTATGCCCCGGAGGAGAATTGGCTTGACATCGTCATTCGGGCTGGGGAGAAGAGGTTTCGATGACGGTTGCCACACAGGATATGAATTCAATGAGAAAAGGAGTGATTTTATTGAAATTCACAAGGATCTTTATTCTCGGAGTTGCCAGTTTGATTTTCAATTTATCTGTGTCTTCTCTCTCTTTCTCATCTCCAAAGGCCCAGTTCAGCATCCTCTATACGAATGATGTGATGGGTGAGGTCGAGCCTTGCGGGTGATTCCGAAACCCTCTTGGCGGTGTCGCCAAGAAAGCCACTTTGGCCTCCCAGATGAAAAAGGAAGGGAGGAAGATTCTCCTCCTCGACACCGGGAATCTTTTTTTTCGAAAACCTCCTCAAACAGAAACCAAACGCAGGGATGCCCTTCTTCGTGTTGATCTCCTCATCCACGCCTATAACCAAATGGGATACGATGTGGTCAATGTGGGGGAGAAAGATCTGATGATGGGGATTAAATTTCTCTCCGAAGTGAGCCCAAAGGCGAAGTTCTCTCTTGTCTCAACCAATCTTGTGGACAAAAAAACTGGAAAGTGTGTCTTTAAACCTTATGTCGTCAAAGAGGTGGTAGGCCTGAAGGTTGCAATATTGGGTCTGCTGGATGATCAATTCAATCCAACCCTCCAGGAGAAGGACCCGGGATTGAGCATCATCGAACCCCTCTCGGCGCTAAAAGCCGCGATGAAGGGCCTGAGGGAATATTGCGACTTCATCATCGTCCTCTCTCAATTGGGCGAATCGAAAGACAAGAAGTTAGCCAGACAAAATCGCGACATCGATCTGATCTTAGGAGGAGGGGGTGAATCGAAAAGAGTGGTGATGGAAAGAGAGAATGGGACCGCTATTTATCGATTGGAGCCGAGAGGAGGATATTGGGGCCGGGTGGATTACTCTCTCAGCGATACGAAGAGACCCATTCGATTTATGATTTCCGGCGAACGGGAGGAGTTAGAGAAGAAATTGGGAAGGCTGATCTCTCATTCCATACAAATTAAGATGGAGATGTCAAAATCAGGGAAGCAGGACGATATAAAGGTAAAGGAACTGAAGTTCTTGGAATCGAAACAGAAGGAACTGGAGAAGGCCCTTTCCGCCTTTGAAGATAAGAATTTTTACAAGCACATTGCCATCCCTGTGCAAACGGCCATCACCGATGATCCAAGAATCATTAAAGAACTGGAAACTTATCGTACTGAGTCAGCAAAGCTATATAAACCGAAAGTGGTAATCGAAGTTGGAAAGGATTTATCAGAGAAAGAGTTGATCGCCCGAATTCCTAAGACAAGCCCTTTTGCCGGAGCGATCTCATGTAAGAGATGCCACGAGGTGAATTATAGAAATTGGTTGAAGACCAAACATGCCAGGGCCTCTCAGACGATCGCTGCCTCCCCCAAATATGCCCAGGAGGAGTGCCTGATGTGTCACTCTACGGGTTACGGGAAGATGGGAGAGTATGCGACCGTTTCAGAAATTCCCTTCTACCTTCAGGGGGTCCAGTGTGAGGCTTGTCACGGAGAAGGGAAGAGACATCCGGAAAAAGGAAGTATGGAGGGGAAAGTAACCCTGGGTATCTGCCGAAACTGCCACACCAAAGATCAAAGCCCCACCTTCAATTACATAGCTTATCTTGAAAAGATTGGCTGCAAAATCTCCCAATAAATCCCATTGCGGATTGCAGAACGCGGAATGCGGAATTAAATTCCGAAATCCGCAATCCGAATTCCGAAATTCTTAAACCAAGAACTCCCACGCAATCAGGAAGACGCAGAGAAGCCCGATGGCGAGCATGGCAAATCCCATCACCGTTGAGAACAAGTCTGTTCCCACGCTGGGGTATTTATCCCGATAGGTCTCCAACGTCTTCTCCGCCAGCAGACGATCATACTGTTCCTGCCTTTCCTCCACCAGTTCGTATTTCGGGAACCTCCCTGTGAAGATCACGGTATCGATTGGGAACTTCGAAGGTCGAAAATGGGTGTTGAAGAAATGGACGGTGAAGATGAAGCCGGAAGCCAAGAGCGCCTCATCCGAGTGAACGATCGTGGCAATGTTGAGAATCCACCCGGGTAAGAAGATGGTGAAGAATTCCGGAAACCAGAGCATCAATCCTGAGAACCCAATGGCAAACATCCCCCAAAAGACAGCGAGAAAATCGAATTTCTCCCAATAGGTCCATCGGTCAAATCGGGGTTTCGGCCCCTTGTTAAAGAACCAGCGGATCATCCCGACGATGTCCTGAATGTCTTTCCAACGAGGGCAGAGCGAATCCGGGCCGAAGAGTCTCTGCAAAGGATTGGGATTTCCGGGGATCTTCTTGAAGAAGAGGAAATAAAAGATGTAAGCGATGGTCGTTCCAAAGTAGGCAAAAGTGATGGCAGCACAAATGCGATGAATCAGGCCGGCCATCCGAGCCCCTCCCAAAAAGTGCATCAGACCGCTGGCCCATGGGGCATGAGAGAATTTTAGCGGGAGCCCGGTCAGGACAAGGCCGATAAAGGTCACCATCATCGTAAAATGGATCACGATGTCGAAGAAACTGAATCGACGATAGATGTACCCTGCTTCCTCAGGTCTCACATGGAGCGGGAAGAAGATTCCCTTGGCCCTCAACTCTCTCTTTTCCCAGAAGTCTTTCCGCCACCAAAGAAAGGTGTGAAACCAAAAGACCCCAAAGACAGAAACGAGGAGGCCAGTCATCAGAACGAAGGTTCCGTAGAGGATTGGCTCTCTTTCTGGATCTTTATGGGTCGCATGAGCAATCCATTGCACGAAGTTGGCATTGGCCCCTGTATGGCACTTGCCGCAGGTCTCTACTAACCGCTTATCCGAGATCAGGGACTTTGGATTATCTGGAGGCAGAATGTTGTGAAATCCATGGCAGTCAGCACAACCCGCCACCAATTTGGGGTAGCCCAGATGCTCCACCTTTCCATGATAACTTTCGTAATAGGTTTGAGTGGCGATAAGAAAGACCTTGTTTCTCCCCATCATCTCTTTGTCTGCATGACATTTCTGGCAAACCTCTGTATGGAATTCCTTTCGGGAATCCACTGTTTTGGGTTCATCCCCTTTTAATAAAGGAACCTTATGGAGGCCGTGGCAATCGCTGCAGGTGGCTGAATCTGGATTTCCATCGATGACGGATTTGCCGTGGACGCTTTCAGAATAACCATCATCCGAGTGGCAGGTCGTACATTTCTGGATCACTCGGACTTTATCCCCCTTCCACGGAGTCATCTCGTGGATGTCTTTATGGCAGTCTTTGCATTGAATGTCATTGATGAAATGGGCGCTTGCATAATGTTCCGCCCCCTCCCTCTTATGACATCGATGGCAGGTAACGGGTTCCGTATGAATTCTCCCCCCCTTTGCCTTCACATGAGCTTTGACATCCGTGATATCATAGTGGCAACCGTTACAGGAGTTGGCTCCATGAACGGACTGGGCAAACTTCCTCTCGCTGATTTTAGTGTGGCAACCCAGACATTCAGAATTGTCAATACACTCGTAACAATATTCCCGACCCTTGACAATAAACTTCACCGCCTTTTTAGCCGGTTCAGGGGGTTTGGTCACCTCTGCCGGCTTGACACCCTCTTTTTCGGGAACAGGTGTTGCCGCCCACAACACTTCTGAGCCTAAAAAGAGTGAGACAGGGATGATGAGACAAATAAGGGTTGATGTCTTAAATTTGGATTCCATTAGCCCCCCAAGATCAGAAAGCTTATTCACCCGACACTTAAAGTGGAGACGAGGGTTATTCCGCCAAAATTTAAAAAAAATTTAAATTCTTTGGATTCTAAGTGAGGGTAAATTGTGATTTTTTTAACACAATGAAAAATCGAAGTCAATGACATTTTAACTTTACTTGCCCCTTTGATTGAAACCAACAATGGTCAACCAGTTTTTCTCTTGTAACCTCTGAACGATTTCAACAGGCTTTGGGATCAGGCGCCTCTCAATCTCTTCTGCATCTTTTTCAAAGACCCCAGAAAGGATGAACCATCTTTTCTCAAAGAAGGCCCTTTTCTTTAACAGGGACTCGATGACCTGAAGATGAATGTTGGCACAAATTAAATCTGCTTCCTCTTCAATAAAACCCTCCGCTTTTCCCATTCTCACCTCAATCCGATGAGATTCTCCGTTGGCTAGCACATTGCGCAATGCCGTCTCTACAGCCAGTCCGTTACAGTCAATGGCAAGCACCTTTTCAGCTCCCCATTTCGCAGCGGCCAGGGCAAGGATCCCTGAGCCTGTTCCAAGGTCCAGAACTTTTCTCGGCCTCTCTTCTTGATAAATCTCCCAGAGGGCTTTAAGGCAGGTTCGGGTGGTGGGATGATAAGCTGTACCAAAGACAACGTTAGGGTCTAAACGAACCAAGACCTCCCTTTCCTCGGCCTTCACATCTTCCCAGGGGGGAGAGATGACCAGATTGCCCACCTTAAAAGGTTTCAATTCTTCACCGGCCTGCCAAGCCTTGTAGTGTAGCACATTTCTTGAGACAAGAGGGACTCCCTTCTTTTCGATAAATGACCTTACCTCCTCATCGTGAGGTTGGGAAAAGAAAAGGAAGGAGGTTTCCCCTTCATTCCAGCAACCGATGAAGTCTTCCTTAAAAAATTTTTGAATCTGAGATCGCCCTAGAAATCTCATAAATATAAAGGTTTTGGTATGGAATCATCTTTTTTATTTATAGCATAAGGTTTTCTCTCTTGACAATTTTGGAAGAAACATTAATTTATACTTTAAGTTTGTGGCCCGTTTTGTTGAAGTTTTGTTCGTTTTCTTTGAGTTTTTGGACACGGACCGCGCTTGCGCGCCCTGCCTTCGTCCCGCAAGACGGGACTTCGCGTAGGCAGGCGAAGCGCTACAGCGCGCAGACACGAGACACGGTTTTAATTATGCCAACCTACGCATACAAAGCGATGGACTCCGAAAGAAGCTGCAATTATTGCAAACGAGGTTTTGAAATCATCCAGAGGATGACCGAATCTGCCTTAACCCTCTGCCCCCGGTGCAAAAACCCTGTCTCCCGGATTCTCTTCGCCCCCACCGTGGTCATCAAAGGACGTCCGCCCGCAGAAACCGATCGGAAGATCAAGGAATACGAAAAAGAGGGGAAATGGAGCCATGCGGCTGAATTAGCGGATAAGGAAGCGGAGAAAACGAAGCGAGAGGATTTGAAAACCCGCGCCTTGGAAGATTACAAGAAAGCCGGTTATAATTTCGATAAGTACGATACCTAAACCCCGCCTTGTTACGGAAGGTCAGATCTCAAAGCCCAGATATATGTAAACCAACGGCAAATTTCAAAATCCAAAGTTCAAATATTTTCGATTCTATTTTGACAAATGATCACACTTAACCACGTTCAGAAACAGTTTGGAGGGAAAGTCCTCTTTAAGGACTGCTCCCTTCAGATCGGAGTGAGGGATCGGGTTGGCCTCATCGGTCCCAATGGCTCCGGTAAGACAACCCTTTTCAGAATGATCTTGGGAGAAGAATCCTTTGACGAAGGAGAGGCCCTCATTACTAAAGGGGTAAAGATGGGCTACCTCCCCCAGGAAGTCATCTCCTTCAAAGGCAACACTGTTCTGGATGAGGTTTTAAAAAGTCTGACAAACATCACATCCCTCCAGGATAAGATGACGATTCTGGAGGAAGAACTTTCATCCATGGAGGATCCGAAAGAACAGGAGAGGCTGGCAAGGGAATATGGAAAACTTCAGGAGCGGTATACCCTCCTCGGAGGATATGGCCTGGAGGCCGAGGCAAAGCGTATCCTTCAGGGATTAGGGTTTAAAGAAAGGGATTTCGATCGGCTCACCGATGAACTAAGCGGCGGCTGGCGGATGCGAATTGCCCTAGCAAAAATCCTTCTTCAATCCCCTGATCTTCTTCTTCTCGATGAGCCGACCAACCACTTAGATCTGGTCTCCCTCATCTGGTTGGAGGAATTTTTAGTCAATTATCCGGGCGCCATGGTCATCGTTTCACACGATCGAGTTTTCCTCAACCATCTCATTGATTGGATTGCAGAGATTGAGGCTCAAAAGATCGATCTCTATTACGGTGACTATGACCACTATTTGGAGGAGAAAGAAGCTCGAAGGCAAATCCTCGAGGCGACTTATAAGACCCAGCAGAGAAAAATTGAGCAGACCGAAAGGTTTATCGAGCGATTCCGGGCTAAAAATACCAAATCGAGCCAGGTTCAGAGTCGAATCAAGATGCTCGAGAAAATTGAGCGGATTGAACTTCCGGAGAAAAAAAGGGAGATTCGATTCCACTTTCCTGCCCCCAAACGGAGCGGCCACAAGGTGGTGGAGGTCAAAAATCTTCACAAAAGTTATGGCGAAATAGGGGTCTATCAAGGAATGGGTCTCCATCTCTACCGGGGAGATAAAGTGGCTTTGGTGGGCCCCAATGGAGTGGGAAAATCCACCCTTCTCAAGATCCTGGCCGGAGTGCTCGATTTTGAAGAAGGGGAGGTCATTGGGGGAAAGGATGTGACCCGTGCCTACTTTGCCCAGCACCAGTTCGATCTCCTCCGTCCGGAAAACACCGTCTTTGAAGAACTCCTCTCCATCGCCACGGATGAAAGTCAGACGGAGCTTCGAACCATGCTGGGAACTTTTCTTTTTAGTGGAGATGACATTGATAAGAGAGTCTCTGTGTTGAGCGGTGGAGAGAAAAGCCGTCTGGTTTTGGCAAAGATGCTTCTCAGGCCTGCCAATTTTCTTCTCCTTGACGAACCTACCAGTCATCTCGACATTTCCTCTCGAAATGTATTGGAGATGGCCCTGAAGCAGTTTCAAGGGACGATCTGCCTCATTACTCACGACCGCCACCTGATCAATCAGATTGCTAATAAAGTCATCGAAATCGATCAAGGAATCCCCCATCTCTATCCGGGAAATTACGATTATTATCTTTATAAAAAACAGCAGATTCAGAAGGAAGATGTTCAAGAAGAAGTAGGGGCGATTGTCGGAACGACAGTCGTACCGACTCACGAATCGCCCATTCCCATAAAAAAGAAATCCTCATACAAAACAAAAGAAGAAAGGCGAAAAAGAGCTCAGGAGATGGATCAATTTAAGAGACAGCTCTCCAGTCTTGAAAAGAGAGTTCAGGAGGTAGAAAAATCTCTACATGAGGCCACCCAAAAACTGGATCATCTGAATCAGAGACTTTCTGACCCCAATCTCTACTCAAATCAGCGAGAGACTTACGAAACCGTTCAGACCCATAAACAAGTTAAAGACCAGGTGAGAGAACTGACCCAACTGTGGGAATTCCTCGCCCTGGAGTTGGAAGAGCTGAAAACGGCGAGCCTCGTGTCGAACGCCGAGGATTAACCTCCAACGGATCAACCTCTGGCGTTCAAATTTTGCATTTCCAGTGATTAGTCAGTTCATATTCATATAAACACTGGAGGCTAAATCCCTCCTTCCCTCCCTTTACAAAAGAGAGGAATTCCCCTCTTTAGCATCCTTTTCCTGTCTTTGGACAGGCAAAGAGGGGTTGGGGGAGATTTTCTGAAGAATATCTGTGCTCAATTATGGACTCCTTGGTAACTCATCAAGACTCACGAACAATTTAAATCCGTGAAGGAGGTAATGTGTGAAACCGACTGATTCAGTCTTCTCCCTTAATGAAACGTTACAGGTGATTGAGAACCGACGCAGCATCAGATTGTTCACAAAACAGGAAGTATCTGACGATGATATCAACGTTTTGCTTCAAGCTGCGAACGAAGCACCTTCTGCCCATAACCAGCAATCCTGGCGATTTATCGTGATGAGAAACCAGAAAAGGCAGGAATTGTCCCGTCTCGTCACTTCGAAATCAGGTGATTTTCCACGGCCGGCATCGACCTTGCTTCGCATGGCGGCCCGAAGCATCGCCGGGGCGCCGGCCGTCATTGCAATAGCAAATTCAGGCGATCTGATTCGACACGGTACCCAGCTTTTCAAGGTCGAAAAAGAAATGGCACACGATTTTTTCCGCACAATGGAAATACAAAGCTCCGCAGCAGCCGTCGAGAATTTGCTCCTGGCGGCCACCTCCCTTGGGCTCGCAGCCGTCTGGCTGGGAATTCTCTACTTGATCAAGGATGACGTTCTGGAATTTCTCGGAGAGCCCAAGGGAGAATTCATGGCCGTGGTTCCGGTTGGCTATGCGGCCACTTCCAGCCACGGACCCCAAAAACAACCCCTGGAGATGAAAGTGAGATATTTGGATCAATGAAAAGGAGTCCATAATTGAGCAGACACATTATTCTGGAAATCTCCCCTAACCCTAATACTGTTCACTTAGGCTGTAACCGTTCACCCTGAGCCCTTCGACTCACCGTTCGCCCTGAGCTTGTCGAAGGGTGCGTCGCTAAGCCGTTCATGCTTCGACAAGCTCAGCACGAACGGCTTAGATGAACCGCATTGCCCCTAACCCCTCTTTTCTAAATCCCGCGAAAGGCGGGACCTTTTGTAAAGGGAGGGAAGGAGGGATTTAGTCCTCAGTGTCTATATAATTATGGACTGACAAATAATTTCCTTTATTAACAATATGATAGAGTAGAACTCAAAACTTAAGGCAAATAGCTATTTCGTCAATTAATAGTAAGGCATGATCTAAAATTGGAACGACCTATGAACGATACTTCTCATAAGAAAGAGGGTGAACCACCGAATAAAGCGCTAAAGACTCTTCTATTCTTTGCCAACTGGTTGTTTCTCGTATTCTTAAGCAGGAGGTTTATTTCTCCACCAGCAGGGAACCTAGTGTAGTGTCTCAATAATCACTTTACAATCCGTTCGTGGTGAGCATGTCGAACCATGAGCGGAACCCCTCGATATAGTTCACCCTTCGACAAGCTCAGGGCGAACGGGGTATGTAAATATATTACTGAAACACTAC
>CAYGWV010000077.1:0-5765 GCA_964353925.1 uncultured Syntrophaceae bacterium
GGGGGGATGTCATTTTATCAAAATATACCAGAATACTCCCCAGCTCTGCTGGGGGGATGAATGGCCTCCCCTCTCCCCTGGAGACTGCGTCGTAAGTCCGTTCATGGTTCGACAGGCTC
Organism: uncultured Syntrophaceae bacterium; assembly: GCA_964353925.1. GTDB lineage: Bacteria > Desulfobacterota > BSN033 > BSN033 > UBA1163 > CAVQFR01. The sequence goes on from CAYGWV010000077.1 coordinate 120, forward strand.
ACCACGAACGGACCACGGGACATTAAATATCAATTACTTAGCCGTTCGTCCTGAGCGTGTCGAAGGGCGAGCGGTGGATTGCGACACAGTCTCCAGGAAGAGGGGAGGCCATTCATCCCCCCAGCAGAGCTGGGGAGTATTCTGGTATATTTTGATAAAATGACATCCCCCCCACCCTAACCCTCCCAGTGAGGGGGAGGAGTGAGTGGGGGTATAAGGAATTATTGTTTTTGTATCAGCACCGTTATGATTTTGACAGAAGCCCTTTTTCTTGTTAGAAATAGTAATAAATTGTTAGCCATCAATAGGCAGGCTATTTGGTATATTGATATCATTGACATAAAACAGGTGAAGGATGCCCACCTATTCTCACTCACAACTTTCAACCTATGAGAAGTGCCCCCACCAGTACAAGCTCGCCTATATCGATAAGATCGAGGTCGAGACGGAAGGCATTGAAGCGTTCATGGGTTCAAGGGTCCACGATGCCTTGGAGAAGGTTTACCGGGATCTGAAGGTGACCAAGCTCAATACCCTGGAAGAGGTCCTCAGTTTCTACCATCAGGGTTGGGAAAGAAGTTGGAATGAGATGATCCGGATTGTACGAAAGGATTACAGCGCCGAACACTACCGCCGCCTTGGAGAGAAATGTATCATGGACTATTACAAGCGGTATTATCCATTTGATCAAGGGAAAACGTTGGGCCTCGAAGAGTATATGACCTTCCCCCTGGAAGGAGAAAAGGACTATTGGATCCGGGGTTATATCGACCGCGTGACCTTGGTGGATAGCTCACTTCTCGAAATCCACGATTACAAGACCTCCAACAGGCTCCCCACTCAGGAAGATGTCAATTCAGACCGGCAACTGGCTTTCTATCAAATGGGGGTTTCGGAAAAGTGGCAGGGCGTCCAGGAGGTCAAACTCATCTGGCATTATCTCACCTTCGATACGGAAATACATTCTTCAAGAACACCCGATGAGCTTCATCAACTTCGCCGGGCGACTTTAGAACTCATCCGGAGGATTGAAACCGACAGAACCTTCCTTCCGAAAGAAGGGCCTCTTTGTAATTGGTGCGATTATCAGGGATTCTGTCCCAAGAGAAAACATCTCATCGCAACGGGAAGCCTTCCGCCGAATGAGTATTTGAACGAGGAAGGGGTAGCCTTGGTCAATCAATATGTGGAGGTGAGAGAAAAAAAAAGGCTCTTTAATGAGGAGATCGACGTCGAGTTAGCCCAGATGGAGGAGGCGCTCTATGCTTATGCCCGGAGGGAGGAACTCGAAGCAATCTTCGGAGGCGACCATGTGGCTAAAATTAAGATAGAGATGAAAGAAAAATATCCTCTCAAGGGTGATCCCAATCGAAGAACACTGGATGAGATGATCAAGAAGGCAGGGAAGTGGATGGAGGTTTCTGATTTAAATCCATGGATGCTGGCGAGGATCATGGGCCGAGGAGGTTGGCTTCCTTCTTTAGTGAATAAAGTAAAGGAATTTTCGACGGGGGAGGAGAGCCGATCGATCACGGTCTCAAAATTGAAGGAAAGAGAATAAGAAAACATATTGCGGATTGCAGAATGCGGATTGCGAAATAGAAAACTCCAAAACATTCTTATCGGCTAGGTCATTTTTGTTTTTGGGTATTTGTGGTTGTTTCGAATTTAAATTCCGGGAGAAAGACAACCTTGAGGAAAAACAATGGACATTAAGGTAGAAAAAGGCAGACCAGAAAAACATTCCTGTGAACTTCTTCTCCTCTTTGCGTTCGAAGCTCCTGAGCCACTGGAAGGTTCCCTCCAGAATGTGGATCTGGAGTGGAAAGGATTTATCTCGACCCTGATCAAGCAGGGAGATTTTAAGGGAGAGTTGTTTGAGTGCCGCCTCCTTCACACTCAGGGCGCTCTTCCCGCCCAAAGGGTGCTCCTGACCGGCTTGGGCAAGAAAGGCGAATTCGATTTAGAAAAATGGCGAGGGGCTGCGTCAAAAGCCGGCCAGTTTATCCGGAATTCAGGGATCAAACAGTTTGCTTTCCCGATCGGGAAGATTGAAGGCCTTTCAGAGGCAGAGCTGGCTGAATCTTTTGTGACCGGGCTCCTCCTCGGTGTCTACCAGTTCAATGAATTTAAGACGCTCGAACGAGAGAAGATTAAAGAGATTGGAGAAGTCATTCTTCTTGGGGAGAAAGACAAAGAAATTAAGTTGATCGGCGACGGCCTCAAGACGGGACGAACCATTTCAGAAGCGGTCTGCCTGGCAAGAGATCTGGTCAATGGACCCAGCAATAAGGTGACACCCACGCTTTTGGCTGAAAAAGCTAAACAGATTGCGAATGATCATGAAATGGAGATTCAGATATTGGAAGTGAGTCAGTCAGAGGCGATGGGCATGGGAGCCTTTGTCGCCGTGGCCAAGGGGAGCCAGGAGCCAGGGAAGTTTATCGTTCTGGAATATAATAAAGGAAAGGGGTTGGATACGATCGCTTTGGTAGGGAAGGGGATCACGTTTGATAGCGGGGGGATTTCGATCAAACCCTCGGAGAATATGGAGCGGATGAAAGACGATATGTCCGGGGCTGCGGCGGTTTTGGCCACCCTGCAAGCTGCCTCTAAGCTCCAGCTTCCCTTCCATCTGGTCGGGATCATGCCAGCGACGGAAAATCTCCCAAGCGGAAAGGCTTATAAGCCCGGTGATATTTTGAAAACCCTTTCCGGACAAACGGTCGAAGTGATCAGTACCGATGCGGAAGGAAGACTGATTCTTTCAGACGCCCTCACCTATAGTTTACGGTATCAACCGAAGGCGATCATTGACCTCGCCACATTGACAGGGGCTTGCGTGGTTGCCTTAGGAGACTTTGTCATCGGACTTTTCGGTAACGATGACCTTCTTTTGAAGCGGATCGAAGAGGCTTCTTCCAAGACAGGAGAAAAAGCCTGGAGATTTCCTCTCTGGGATGAGTATTTCGAATATCTGAAAAGTGATGCGGCGGATTTCAGGAATGTAGGAACACGGGCAGCAGGCGCCATTATTGGAGGGATCTTCTTGAGCAAATTCGTGGAAAAGATTCCATGGGTTCATCTCGATATTGCCGGGCCGGCATCCATAGAGAAAGAGAGGCCGTATATCCCCAGAGGGGGCACGGGTGTAGGGGTCAGATTGCTTATCCAGTTGCTCAGGGATTGGAAGTAAACTTAAAATTCGAAGCACGAAATCCGAATTTCGAAACAAATTCAAATGACCCAAGCACAAAATTCAAAACGGGAAAAGATTGTTTTGAAAATTTGAATTTAGGATTTGTTTCGAATTGGTCCGAGACGGATGCTTCGCCCGAAATTCGGATTTCGGATTTTTGGACCCGGTTATCGCGGGTTAGGATAATTTGAAATGGGAGAGACCGAAGATCGTTACCCCTTTTTGAGGGCTTGTCGAAGAGAACGTACCCCCTATACGCCGATCTGGCTGATGCGCCAGGCGGGACGTTATATGAAAGAGTACCGGGCGCTCCGGAAGAAATACTCTTTCCTGGAAATGTGCAAAAATCCCGAACTGGCAGCGAAGGTGACGCTCCAGCCCATTGAGAAGTTCAAGCTCGATGCGGCCATCATCTTCTCCGATATCCTCATTCCCCTGGAACCGATGGGAGTGGAGTTTGAGTTCGCCAAAGGGGAAGGCCCTGTTTTTCATCATCCGCTCCGGGAGAGAAAGGACGTGGAGAGACTGAGGCTCTTCGAACCGGAAGAGGAAATCCCTTTTCTCATGAAGGCGATTCGGATCGTCCGAAAAGAATTGGAAGGAAAGGTCCCTTTGATCGGATTCTCGGGCGCCCCTTTCACTCTTGCGAGTTACATCATCGAAGGGGGTCATTCGAAGAATTACGTTCTCACCAAATGCCTGATGTACGAGGACCGCCCCACGTGGGAGGCTTTAATGGAGAAGATCGCGGAGATGTTGATTCGTTATCTCAACGCCCAGATTCGATGGGGTGTCCAGGCGGTTCAGATTTTTGACTCCTGGGTGGGATGTTTGACCCCGAGCGATTACGAGGAGTATATTCTTCCTTATTCCAAGAAAGTGATTGAGGGTGTGGGCAAGAGCGTTCCTCTCGTTCATTTCGCCACCTCCAATTCGACGCTTTTGGAACTGATGAAACGCGCGGGCGGAGATGTGATTGGAGTGGATTGGCGGGTGGATATCGGCGAGGCTTGGGCCCGTCTGGGGTATGATATCGCTATCCAGGGGAACCTCGATCCCGTGATTCTATTTGGCCCGGTGGATTTGATCGAGAAGAATGTTAAGAAGATCCTTGATAGTGTTGGGGATCGGCCTGGCCACATTTTCAACCTTGGCCATGGAATCCTCCCAACCACCCCTCCCGATCATGTCACCGCCTTGATCGAGGCGGTTCATCAATATAGTTCGAAATAGACCTTTTAAGAAACCTCATCAAGTAGCTCCCTCTCCCCCGTAGGCGAGGGAGAGGGAATTATATTTCTTTGAAGTTGGAAGTCATTTATGAAAGCCATTCTCCTCTTAGCTTTCGGAGGGCCCCGCTCTCTTGATGAGGTCGAGCCCTTTTTGACCCGTCTCTTCAGGGGCAGAAAACCTTCTTCAGAACAACTGGAAAGGGTCAAGGAGCGTTATCGCCTGATCGGAGGTCGTTCGCCTCTTCCGGAGATCACATTGAAACAAGCGAAAGCCCTGGAGAACAATCTGGGTGCGAAGGGCTACCCGTTCAAATCCTATGTGGGGATGCGTTATGGACACCCTCTGATTGAAGAGACGTTGAAAAAGATTGTCGAGGATGGAATCCATGAGGTCATCGCTCTTCCGATGGCGCCTTTTCGGTCCCGTGCGAGCACAGGAGCTTATATCGAAGAAGTGAATCAACTCAAAAAAAGTATGGGAGAGAAGACGGAAATTTCTTTTGTCGAGGGATGGCATCTGCATCCTCTCTTTCTCGGGGCGATTCAAGAGAAGATCGAGGAGGGGTTGATACAATTCACTCCAGAAGAGAGAAAGAAGGTACATCTCGTTTTCTCTGCGCACAGTCTTCCAAAATCTCTCGTGGAGAATGAACCCTACGTCAAAGATATGGAGGAGAGTGTCCAAGAGGTTCTTAAAAAGGTTGAACCCCTTCCCTGGCATATTGGTTTTCAGAGCCGGGGGATGGGACCTGAGGAGTGGCTGGGTCCGGATGTAGAATCCGTCCTGACCGAACTCTCACGACAAAAAGTCCGAGAAGTCCTCATCATCCCCATCGGATTTGTTGCAGATCACATTGAAGTGCTTTACGATATTGATATCCTCTATCGAGAGAAGGCCGAATCCATGGGGATGATATTGAAAAGAACTGCTTCCCTTAATTTTTCTGAGCGATTCATAGAGGCCCTTGCGGCGATTGTCGAAGAACACATTCATACCCTATATCCCTCTCCCTTGAAGGGAGAGGGTGGGGGTGAGGGTGAATAGGAAGATTTACCCCCTCCCCTTAATCCCCTGAAGCTGTGAAAAAATTGGTTTGGTGGTGTTTCACGTCATTCCGGCGAAAGCCGGAATCCAGTGTTTTCAAGGGGTTAAAAATACTCTGGACCCCGGTTTTCACCGGGGAGACGAATACAGTGGGTTTTTTTCACACCTTC
>CAYGWV010000078.1:0-16996 GCA_964353925.1 uncultured Syntrophaceae bacterium
CCAATTGGGGAGAGGGTGGGCTAAATCGTTTGGATTAGTAAATATTCTATTTAATCTGGAGGGGAAAGTTTAATTCGTACCCCTTCTCATTGAGGACATCGATGACGGCAGAGGCCATATCCCGCATCAAAAGTTCCCAAATGGAGAACCTCTTCTTGGGAGGATAGAGGACGTTCGGTTTCCCTTCGATTCCCACCATCTTGGCCGTGATATCGATGGTATCCTGAAGGTTTCCCAGTTGATCGACCAAACCCAAATTCTTAGCCTGTTCCCCTGTTAAGATTCGACCATCTGCGATCTGAGCGACCTTAGATCGATCCAGTTTCCTGCCGTCCGCCACGGCCTGGATGAATTGCTGATGAACATTGTCGAGCACTTCCTGCATAATCCTCTTCTCCTCCGGGGTCATCTCCCGGAAAGGGGATCCGATGTCTTTATGCTCGCCACTTTTGAGCACTACTCCCTTGATTCCAATTTTTTTAAGGAGTTCTTCAAAATTTGAGAATTGCATGATCACACCGATGGAACCGGTAATCGTCCCGGGATTGGCAACGATGAGATCAGAGGCACTCGCGATATAATAGCCCCCCGAGGCTGCCACAGACCCCATGGAAGTAACCACTTTTTTCTTCGAGGTTGACTTGATCCTCATAATCTCCCGGTAGATTTCTTGCGACGGGCCTACGCCTCCCCCGGGAGAATCGACCCTCAGAATGATCGCCTTGACGCCTTCGTCCGAAAGATATTGTTGGAGCTCTTCAATCACCCCGGAGGATTGGGTGATCACTCCTTTCACTTCCACAATGGCAATCTTATCTCCGAAGGCAAACCGGCTGGTTTTCCCTCCGGAATAACGTCCGATGAAGAAAAGGATGACGAAAAAGAAAATGAGAAGTACAGCGATGACACCCAACCCTATTAAGATTCGTCTTCGTTTCATGGGTCCCTCCACGTATTGGTTATTAGGTCATTAAGTTATTGGGTCATTGAGTTATAAAACATCGCGAGTCGTATAAAAAGACTCCAAAATCCATTTACCAGGTTTTCATCTTAGGATCAATAGCCTAATGACTTAGTGACTTATTAACAGTCTCACAATAATATAAAGAATTAATTTGTGAAATCCCTCCCCACCTCCCTTTTCCAAAGGGAGGAATTCCCCCTCTTTGGCAAAGAGGGGCGAGGGGGAGATTTTCTAATAACGTTGTCAGTTCAATTTTGAGACCCCTTATAATGACTCAATGACTTCATACTGGCGATATTCGAATCGTTTCGAAGGCAGCCAGTTGGAAGATGCGTATACGCTTCATCTTAACGAGTTCGAGAATGGCCAATAAAGTAATGACCACGACCCTTCGAGAAGCCTGTTCAGGAAAGAGGCGATGAAAGACCATGCTCCGATTCTCCTTTTCAAGAAGCGCCAGTATTTCTTGAATTTTTGACTCAACGCTCATGTGTTCTAAGATGACTTCATGAACGCTTTCTGGTTTAACCCTCTCCAATACCTGTCGGAAAGCTTCGAGAAGCTCAAAAAGATTCACCTCAATTCTCTCTTCCTCCGGTTCCTCTTCGGGCTCTGCAGGTGCCAGCCGGATGAAAACATCCCGGTCCAGTAAAGGTCTTCTCTCCATTTCAAGTGCCGCATTTTTGTATTTTTGATACTCCAAAAGCCTTCTTATCAGTTCCGCCCTGGGATCTTCTTCCTCCTCTTCTTCTCCCTCTGAAGATTTGGGGAGCAACATCCTGGATTTGATGTGAAGAAGAGTGGACGCCATCAGAAGGTACTCGCCGGCAAGATCCAGGTTGAGGACTTTCATCAATTGGAGATATTCCAAATACTGCTCTGTGATGAGGGAGATGGGGATATTGAAGATATCCAATTCGTTCTTCTGAATGAGATGGAGCAACAAGTCAAGAGGTCCTTCAAATCCCTCCAATCGGAAGGTATAGTCTGATCTGGCCTCTGAATGTGAATCGTCTCCAACCATTATTCTATCCCCTGGGCCTTTGAGATATACTCCATCTCATCCTGTCGGGTGATCACCTGCTCATCCAATCTGGCCTTGAGCAAACCCGACAAGGCCTTTTTAATCGAAGGGCCTGATTTCATTCCCATCTGAATCAAATCCGTTCCTCTCAAAAGCGGTTTTGTATCTTTCAACTGTGTGAAATACAGGGAGATATATCGACGGGTCGCTACCTGAGTGGTCTTAGCCATCATGAAGAGTTTTGATTCAATGGAAAGAGGATCAAGAACATCATAGATTTCTGACCGTTTCGGACGCCGGTCTGTATTGATCCAAGAGAAGATTTGAAGGAGAACCTGGTCGGCCTGAAGTTTCCCCTCCTTCACCCTCTTTCTAAGCCTGTCATTCATGGCCAATCTCTGACAGAGATCTTCCCTCTCTCCTTCCTTTAAGGAATCCATGAGTCCATACAAGTAGATGAGCCAGCGCTCAAACCGCTGCTCCAGAAAAAGGAGGTCAAACCAAGCGATGACATGATGGACCTGTTCGCAAAGGCCCTCGGCTTGCTCATCCAATTTAAGGCCGGGATGGAGGAAATGAAAAAGATTAAAATCCCTCATCCGTTTCAGGGCAGGAAGGGGATCTTCTTCCTGAAGGATGAGGATGAGCTCGGAAAGAACCCGTCCCCCTGAGAGACGTTCCAAAAAACCCACCTTCACCGCATTCCTCATCAGATTCTGGGTATGTTTTCCGATTTGGAATCCAAAACGTTGTTCAAACCGGATCGCCCGAAAGACCCGAGTGGGATCTTCGACAAACGAGAGATTATGCAGAACGCGGATCGTTTTTTCCTTGACATCTTTGACCCCCCCATAAAAATCGATCAGTTCTCCAAACGCCTTTGGATTAAGTTGGATCGCCAAGGTGTTCACGGTAAAGTCTCTCCGATAAAGGTCCATCTTGATCGAAGCGCTTTCCACCGTGGGCAGGGCTGCCGGAGAATCATAAACCTCCAAGCGAGCGGTGGCGACATCCACTTTCAACCCGTCGGGGAAGAGGATGATGGCTGTCCCAAATTTCTTGTGCGTTCGAATCCGGCATGGGAACTTCTTTTCGAATTCCTCAGCAAAACGGATTCCATCCCCCTCCACCACAATATCCACATCGAAGTTTTCTACCCTCAATAAAAGATCCCTGACAAACCCACCGACCGCATGGACCGCATACCCCAACGCATCCCCTACCCTGCCAAACTCCATCAGCAGGTTGTGGATTCGCTCAGGGAAACGTTCCTTCATCAATTTGGAGATCATCTTTTTCCGGGCATAGAGGGGCTGGCTTTCAAAAACCGAAACCCCTTTCTGCGATTTCATCATCTCCTCTTGAAGGACCCGCATGACATCCCCTGCGGAAATCGCCCCTACCAATCGATCCTTTTCAACGACAGGGAGGAGGCTCTGGTTTTGTCCGATGATGAGTGCCCGGACCCGCGAAAAAGGAGTGTCCGGAGAGACCACTGAGAATTCGGTCGTCATATATTCCTTCACCAAGGAACTTTTCAGCCCATGATATTCAGCTCTCTCCACGACCTCTTTGGAAATCAGACCCATCACTTTTTCATCCTGAAGGACAGGAAGAATGTCCAGGTTATAGCGGGTGAGTATCTCCCCGGCTTCCTCTAAGGTTCGCTCCGGCTCAATGGCCTTCACCGGATAGACCATCGCATCCGTTGCCACCTTTTTGGGCCTCACCATCTCTTTTAATACTTCGATCAATCGATCATGGGCCTCTACAAGCGCCATCCCTTTCACCGTCGCAGAAGCTGCGGTGGGATGTCCTCCTCCTCCAAATTCGGCGGCGACCTCTGAAACGTTCACCTCTTCGAGGCGGCTCCTTCCGATCAAGTAGACCCGGTCTTCCATCCTGACCAGGACGAACAGGACGTCCAGATTCTCCATATCTTTCAGTTTATGGACCAGCACGGCAATATCCCCCACGTACCGATCCACAGAAGCCTGAGCGATTACCACATCGATCCCGTGAAAGCTATATCGCGTAGCGGATTGGATCAGATCATTCAGCAAGAAGATTTGCTCTGCGGTGAGTTCCTTCGTGATCACATTCGAGAGGATGCTGAGATTCGCCCCCTTTCGAACCAAGTACCCAGCCGCTTTGAAATCTTCCTCTTTGGTTGAAGAAAAGGTCAGGTTCCCTGTATCCTCATAAATTCCCAACATCATCACCGTGGCTTCATCGGGTGTAATCTCGATTCCCCTTTTCTCAAGAATATCCAAAAGGAGCGTCACCGTTGCCCCTACCTCTGAGATGATCTCCAGAGACCCATGGAGATCCTCCGGAGAAGGAGGGTGATGGTCATAGATGTGAATTTCTAAACCGGGTTTGGATAGAACCTCTGAAAACTTTCCGATTCGACTGATCTGGCGAGTATCGACCAAAATGAGTCGTCTCACCTCCTGGAGATCAACATTTTTGATCCGCTCCACCTCGAAGGAATAGAGGGTAGAATGGATGAAGAAATCACGAAGACTTCTCTCTTGAGAACCAGGAAAGACCAAAACCGCGCCGGGATAGAGTTTCTTCGCCGCCAGCATGGAGGCCAAGGAATCAAAATCGGCATTGATATGAGTGGTGATCACATCCATAACTTTCAGAGAAAAGGGAAGAATGGAGTCATGGAGTATTGGAAGAGAAGATTGGATCTTTCACAAACAAACTGATTTTTTGTCTTTTATGACTCCATTATCCTGGGTATCTCTCTTCCCCATTGCTCCATTACTCCAGTATTCCAACACTCCGGCATTTACCCTCTCGGGTGATACCGCTTGTGGACCTTCTTCAACTTCTCCCCAGTCACGTGGGTATAGATCTGGGTCGTAGAGATATCCACATGGCCGAGCATCATCTGAACCGAACGAAGATCCGCCCCTCTTTCCAAAAGGTGGCTGGCAAAGGAGTGACGAAGAAGGTGAGGGAAAATCCTTTTATGAAGACCAGCCCTTCGGGCATAATTTTTAAGATTCTTCCAGAACTGCTGTCGGCTCATCCCCTTCCCCGAGCGGTTGATAAAAAGGGATGGGCTCTCCTTCCCTTTTGAAAGGATCCCGCGCGCTGCCGCTAGGTAGAGAGCGACCCATTTCATGGCTTCGCTTCCGAGTGGAACGATCCTTTCTTTTGAACCCTTTCCATACAGGAGGACGTATCCTCCCTCCAAGTTGACCTGATGGGTCGGGAGGTGAGTCAGCTCGGAAACCCTCATCCCAGTGGCATAAAGTATTTCCAACATCGCCCGGTCCCTCATCCCGAGGGGAGCCTGAAGATTGGGTTGCTCCAATATCTGTTCAATCTCCTTCAAGCTCAAGATTTCTGGTAGCGTTTTGGCCACCTTCGGTGATTCTAAATCCTCGACAGGATTAGTCTCCAGAATTCCCTCTTGAATCAAAAATCGAAAAAAACTCCGGAGGGCCGCCAGATTTCTCACGATGCTTTTTGGGTTCAGGTTCTTCCTTCTCAGGGCCAAGAGAAAACCCTGAACGTCGAATTTGCCAACGTCCCGGACATCCTGAATCTTTTTTGCCCTCAGATGATCGAAGAATCGAGTCAAACCGTGGCTGTATGCTTCGATCGTATTTTGAGAAAGGCCTTTTTCAACGACGAGGTAATGGAGAAACTGATCCAATAATTGATCCATGATACTTCCCTAATCCCCCTCACCCTTCCCCTCTCCCCGCTGAGACTGTGTCATCATTAACGAAAAACCACATCCGTTGCGAGACGGGACAGGCGGTCAAATAGCGAAGCTTTAGAGCGGAAACCTTTTAACGGGCAGCTACTGGGCTGCAAGCACTTGAAAAGATTGGATTTGAAAGGAGCTCGATTACCCATAACTCTAAATGACCGCATTCTAAAGCTGAGGAGCTTGACTGTCTGTCCGGCCCAAATTTTTCCTCATCATGATTACGACGAGGGAGGGGGTGAGGGGAACCAAATAAAAAGCAGAGGTGACCGTTGCCTCTGCTTTGTTGAAGAAAGCCATTGTATTGAGTCCTCCTTAGATCCCGGTATGACCAAATCCCCCTCCTTGCCTCTGGGTCGCCGGGAGATCGTCCACTTCTTCCAACGTCGTTCGGAAAATTTGGGAGATGACCATCTGCGCTATCCTTTCTCCGTTACGAATGGTAAGGGATTCCTTTCCGAAATTGATCAGGAGGACTCCGATCTCCCCGCGATAATCGGAGTCGATCGTCCCTGGCCCGTTGACAATTCCAATCCCCTTCTGAATGGCCAACCCGCTGCGAGGTCTGACTTGACCTTCAAACCCCGCCGGAATCGCTACGGCGATCCCGGTAGGGATGAGCCTTCTCTCTCCCGGTTCCAACGTCACTTCTTTCTCCAAGGAGGCGAAAAGATCCATTCCAGAGGCACCTTCCGTCATATACTGAGGCATGGGCACGGGATGATCTTTTCTCAAACGCTTGACGAATATTTTCATCCTTGTCCTCCACCCCCATCGCAACGACTCATCACTTTCCTATCAAACGAACTTTGTCTAAATAATTCCCATTCATGGGTCCGAGGACAGTTAAACAAAATAATCGTTCATCAAAAATCTCGTTGGCTAATTGTCGAACGGTTTCTTCCTTGACCTCATCAATCCCCTTGAGGATCATTCCCACGGGGAGGTAGGACTGGAAGTAGATCTCATTCTTTGCCAGACGGGTCATCAGATTATCAGAACTCTCCAGGCTGAGGAGAAGATTCCCTTTCAGCTGTTCTTTCGCCGTCTCCAGCTCTCCATTCTTTAAAGGTCCCTTTTTAAGATGGTTGAACTCGTTGAGGACCAGTTCAATGACCTCCTGAAAAGAACCTTCGTTGGTCCCCGCATAAACGACCACCAGTCCCGAATCGATATAAGTCGGAAGATAGGAATAGACGGAATACGCTAAACCACGATTCTCGCGGATCTCCTGGAAAAGCCTTGAACTCATTCCCCCTCCCAGGATGGTATTCAAGACATACGAGGCAAACCGAAGGGAGTGGTCGTACTGGAGCCCTCGGGTGCCGAGACAAAAGTGAACCTGCTCTAAATCCCGCTTCCGAATATTGGTCGTGGAGATCGGATCCGGTTTACTCCTCCCCCGGGCTTTGTCCGATTTCACAATTTTACCGAACGTCCTCTCGATCAGGTCAACCATCTCCTGGTGTTCTAAATGTCCCGCCGCGCAGACGACGATTCGGTCAGGTGGATAGTTCTCCTTAAAGAATTGGTGGAGCTGATCTCGACGGAACGATTGAACAAGCTCTGAGGTTCCATAAATCGGAAAACCCAGCGGATGGTCCCCCCAACAGGCCCGGTTGAAAAGATCATGGATATAATCGTCAGGAGTATCCTCCACCATTTTGATTTCCTGGAGGATGACCATCCTTTCCTTCTCGACATCTTTTGAATCCATCAGAGAATGGAGAAAAATATCTGAGAGGAGATCAATGGCGAGGGGCAAATTCTGATCGATCACCTTGGCATAGAAACAGGTGTACTCCCTTCCTGTAAAAGCGTTCAAGGTTCCACCCACAGAGTCAATCTCCTTGGCGATGTCAAAGGCAGTTCTTTTCTCCGTCCCCTTGAAAAGAAGATGTTCAATAAAATGAGAGATCCCATTTTCATGGGGTTGCTCATCTCTGGACCCGGTGACGACCCACACTCCGATGGACACCGACCGGAGGTACGGGATTTTCTCTGTAATCACCCGGAGTCCGTTATCGAGGACGGTCTTTTGATACCCCGATCCGGCTTCGGTCCAAAATTGATTCAAGGAATCTTGCGTTTTCTTAGTCTTTGTTTCCATTCCCTTTTATTCCCTTGACCGTTCCTTGTCTCTCTACCCATTGCCCCCTGCACTCGGCTTCGCTTCCTTCAAGGCTGCCTTGCGACTTAACCGAACGCGGCCCTGTGGATCGATATCGATCACCTTGACCAGCACCTCGTCCCCTTCCTTTAAAACATCCGAGACCTCTTTGACATGGCCCTCTGCCAACTGGGAGATATGGACAAGGCCATCGGTCCCCGGAAAAAGTTCCACAATGGCGCCAAAACCTAAAATCCGTACAACCTTCCCGTTGTAAAGAGCACCGACTTCGACCTCTTGGGTGAGCCTCTTGATCATATAGATGGCTTTTTCGATGGCCTCATAATTCGGAGAGGCCAGCTTCACCAATCCCGAATCCTCCACATCGACCTTCACCCCGGTCTGATCAACAATGGCTCGAATGTTCTTCCCTCCCGGACCGATGACATCTCGAATTTTCTCCTGTTTGACCTGGAGGCTGACGATCCGAGGGGCGTGCCGTGAGAGATCTTTTCGGGGTTCGGAAATCGTTTCAGCCATTTTACCCAAGATGTGGCATCTTCCCTCCCTGGCCTGTTCGAGAACTTTTCCCATGATCTCTTTCGAGATCCCCCGAACCTTGATATCCATCTGGATGGCGGTGACCCCTTCCGAAGTGCCTGCCACCTTGAAGTCCATATCCCCCAAATGGTCCTCATCGCCCAGGATGTCTGAGAGGACAGCACTCTCTCCACCCTCCAGGATGAGGCCCATTGCAATGCCGGCGACGGGAGCTTTAACGGGAACGCCTGCATCCATGAGCGAGAGACTTGACCCACAGACCGTGGCCATGGAGGAGGACCCATTCGACTCCAGCACCTCCGATACGATACGAATGGTATAGGGAAATGTTTCGCTCGAAGGAAGAACAGGCAGGATAGCCCTCTCGGCCAGAGCCCCGTGTCCAATCTCTCTCCGGCTGGGCGACCTCAATGGGGAGACTTCTCCCGTACTGAAAGGAGGGAAGTTATAGTGAAGCATGAAGGATTTATAGGTCTCTCCAGTCAAGGAGTTGATCTTTTGTTCGTCCTCGGAGGTCCCAAACGTGACCACTGCCAGAACCTGAGTCTCTCCGCGCGTGAAGAGGGCAGAACCGTGCGTTCTGGGAAGAATACCCACTTCACAGGAGATGGGACGGATTTCTGAGAGCCTTCTTCCGTCGAGTCTCTCTTTCTTTTCTAAGATCAATTTTCGGACCAGTTTGCGAAAAACCTCTTCGAAAGCGATCTTCAACATCTTTCGTGAGGATTCATCTACGGCCCCGAGCTCCTGAAAGGTGAACTGAAGAATCTCCTCCAATCGCTCTCTTCTTTTCCCCTTCTCTGTGATGTGAATCGTCTCCTCGAGTTTCTCTCGAGCGACGGCGCTTACTTTTTCGTAAAGGGTCTCTTCCGGTTTTTGGAGTTCGAATGCTCGAGGCGGAAGACCTAAAGCCGATTTCATCCGCTTCTGAAGATCGATCACCGGTTGCAAGGATTGATGGCCGAATAAGATGGCCTCCAAGATCTCCTCCTCCTTGACCTCCTTGGCGCTTCCTTCGACCATAATGATCGCATTCTCGCTCCCTGCCACAAAGAGATCGATATCGCTCAGGTCCAACTCTTCATGAGTCGGATTGAGGACGAACTCTCCGTCAATCCGACCCACTTTTGCTCCTGCAATGGGACCATCGAAGGGGATATCGGAGAGAGAAAGAGCGCTGGAGGCTCCAATCATGCCTAAGATGGAAGGGTCATTATCCTGGTCGGCGGAAAGAACGGTGGCGATGATCTGAATCTCATTCTGAAACCCTTTTGGGAAAAGGGGTCGGAGGGGTCGATCAATAAAGCGGGAGATCAGGGTTTCGCGATCGCTGGGCCTCCCCTCCCTCTTAAAGAAACCTCCTGGAATCCTCCCGGCGGCATAAGTCATCTCTTGGTAGTTAACCGTGAGGGGAATGAAATCGAGGCCTTCGCGCTTCTTTTCGGACGTCACCGCCGTTACCAGGACGACCGTCTCTCCATACTGCACCATGACCGAACCATTCGCCTGCTTCGCCAGCTTTCCTGTTTCAACAGAAAAGGGCCTTCCGCCTAAATCGATCTGTAGCTTTTGAGTCATATGAATCCCTTCACTCCTTTTATTTGGAACAGGCCGGCACTACTTCCGTAGACCCAACCTGTCAATGACCGTTCGATAACGATCTACCCTGTTCTCTTTAAGATAATTGAGGAGTCTCCTCCGCTGTCCAACGAGTTTAAGAAGACCCCTGCGAGAATGATGGTCCCGCTTATGTAGTTTAAAGTGTTCGGTCAGATATCGAATCCTTTCGCTGAGAAGAGCGATTTGAACCTCTGGGGAACCGGTGTCCCGTTCGTGGCTCTTAAACTGTTCGATGATCTCCTTTCTCTTTTCCTGAGCGAGTGTCATGAAATTCCTCCTTTTCAGCTAAACGTGATCTTCTGTAGGAGAGTGTTCTTGGGGCTGAAACACTCTCAACGGACGGAGGGCCACGACCTCTGGATCTGTCCAGGGGATATCCGCCCCCCTCACTTCTGATTTCAAAATGGCCACCAAACCTTCTTCAGGAGAGGACATCTTAAGCCATTCTCCTTTCTTGAAGGCCGGAAGGTCTTTTGCAGAAAGGTCTTGAACCATCATCTCCCTTCCAAGGCGGACCTTCCTCACCAATTGTTCGTCTCCGATCACCTCCGGTAGGCTGGGCAAGGCCGCCTTCAAGGAAATCAACCAAGGATAAAGAGCGTCGGGCACGGTGAAATCCTTAATCCTCTCCCAGGAGACCGCTTGCTCGAGCGTAAAAGGACCGCTTCGAATCCTTCGCAGACGGAGAAGATGAGCGCCGCATCCTGCCTTCCTCCCGATGTCTCTTGCCAGGGTTCGGATATAAGTTCCTTTCGAGCAGGAAACTCTAAAACGGACAAGGGGGAGTTCGATTTCCTCCGTCTGGATCCTGTAAATCTCAACTTCTCTCTCTTTACGCTCGACCTCGATTCCTTTTCTGGCCAATCGATACAGGGGCATCCCTCGCATTTTAACGGCCGAAAACATCGGCGGGATTTGATGAATCCTTCCCCCAAATATGTGGAGGAGAGCTTCAACCTTTTCAGGCTGGATTTCCTTCCATTCCTGTTTCAGGACGACCTGCCCGGTATAATCATCGGTCGTGGTCTCCTCCCCTAATTTGAGGGTCGCCTCATACTCTTTCGGACCCTCCTCTAAGAATGGAACCAGCTTCGTTCCCTCATTGATCACGATCGGCAAAACACCCGTGGCAAAGGGATCGAGGGTACCGATGTGACCCGCCTTTTTCAGGCCAAATCGATGTTTGATCCTCCTGACTACATCGAGGGAGGTGATCCCTTCCGGTTTATCCACGACGAGGAGACCGTCAATTGCCCTTTTCATCCCCGTTGGGCTCCTTTTCCCGGTGGATGCTTTGAATTAACTCTTCCATGTGAATCGAGTACTCGATGGAAGGATCGAATTGAAAGATAATTTCAGGAGTATATCTCAGCCGGATGCGGCGACCCAATTCCTTTCGGACGTATCCTTTGGCACTGTCCAGGCCTTTCACCGAACTCTCCCTCTCTTCGAGGGTCCCTGCCACGCTAAAATAGACTTTCGCAAGCCGACAATCTTCAGAAACGTTCACCCTGGTAATGGTCACAAAACCAATACGAGGGTCCTTGATGGACTTCACCAGCATCTGAGAGATTTCTTTTTGGATCAAATCCGCTACTTTCTCCGAACGTTTTCCTTCCATCCGAACCTTTAAAAAACCTAGAGCGTGATGATTTCAATTTCCGTACGCACCATCTCGACCAGGTTCATCTGCTCAATAAAGTAGATCACTTTATCCAGACTTGAATTGATATGTCTTCGATCATTTCCAACCGTGCAGAAGCCCATCTGTGCCCGTTGCCAAAGGTCATTGTCTCCAACTTCTGAAATGGCCACATTAAAACGAGCTCTCACCCGATCCATCAGTTTTCGGAGCACATGTCGCTTTCCTTTTAAGGAATGATTTTCAGGAATCCGAAGGTCGAGTTTACAGACCCCGATCACCATCTTCCTCCCCCTTTTCCCTTAAAAGAACCGGGCCTTCTCGAGGAGAAACTGGATGGGAGCTCAGGTTAACCGAGCCTGAACTTCTTCCATCTCGTAAGACTCGATGACATCCCCCAGTTTAATATCATTATAATTCTCAATGCCGATACCGCACTCGAGCCCTTGATTACAATCCTTCATGTCGTCTTTGAATCGCCTGAGTGAAACAATCCGGCCATCATGCACGACGACATTGTCTCGCAGTAATCTCGCATGGGATCCCCTGACCACCTTTCCATCGGTCACGAGACTGCCTGCCACGGTTCCCACTTTACGGATAGTAAAAACCTCTATCACCTGCGCTCTTCCCAAAATGTGTTCCTTGTAAGTGGGTTCGAGCAATCCTTCCAGGGCGTTCTTAATGTCGGTGATCGCATCATAGATGATGGAATAAGTCCGGACATCGACATGCTCCTGCTCCGATAGAGACTGAGCTTTCGGACCCGGCCTCACATTGAAACCGACGATAATTGCGTTGGAAGCCGAGGCCAAGTTCACGTCGGTCTCTGTAATCCCGCCGACCGCATCGTGGAGGATATTAACCTTCACGGCATCCGTAGAAAGTTTTTTCAATGCCTCTTTCACGGCCTCGATCGATCCCTGAACATCCGCCTTAATAATGACATTCAACTCCTTCACTTCACCCTTTTTAATCTTATCATAAAGTTCTTCTAAAGAAACTTTGCTTAATTTTGAAAGTTCCTTTTCACGAATTTTGTCTTGTCGGTAAAGGCTGATCTGCTTGGCCATCCTTTCTTCGGAAACGACAATGAACGCTTCTCCGGCTTCGGGAATATCGGTGAAACCCACCACTTCCACAGGGGTAGAGGGAGAAGCTTCACCTATCTTCTTCCTTTTATCGTTCAGCATCGCCCTGACCCTACCGTAGTGGGAGCCCGCAATAAAAGCATCTCCTGTTTTCAACGTCCCCTCTTGCACCAGAAGGGTGGCCACCGGGCCTCTCCCCTTGTCCAGCTTGGATTCAATAATGACCCCTCGAGCGGGTTTATCTGGGTTGGCCCTTAATTCTAAAACCTCTGCCTGAAGAAGGATGGAGTCCAACAACTCTTTAATTCCTGTCTTCTGTTTGGCGGAAACCTCGGCAAAGAGGGTGTTTCCTCCCCATTGCTCTGGGACAAGCTCATATTCTGAAAGGTCTTTCTTTACTTTCTCCGGGTTTGCCGTCGGCTTATCAATCTTGTTGATGGCGACCAAAATTGGAACCTTCGCCGCTCGGGCATGATCGATCGCCTCTTTCGTCTGTGGCATCATCCCGTCATCCGCAGCGACCACCAAAACGACCACATCCGTCACCTGGGCTCCTCTTGCCCTCATGGCGGTGAAGGCTTCATGACCGGGAGTGTCAATAAAGACCACATGTCCGTTTTCTAATTCGACATCATAGGCTCCGATGTGCTGAGTGATGCCCCCCGCCTCCCCTCCCACCACATTCGTTTTTCGAATCGCATCCAAAAGCATGGTCTTTCCATGATCGACATGGCCCATGATCGTAACCACGGGCGGTCTGGGTTTCAACTGTTCGGGAAGATCCTCTTTTCTTTCCAGCAGGTCCTGCCTCTCCAAGGACACCTTCTCCACCTCATAACCAAACTCACCGGCCACCAGAGAGGCGACATCCGCGTCAATGAGTTGGTTGATATTCACCAGCACACCCATGTCCATCAGCTTCTTAATCAATTCCCCACCTTTCACCCCCATCCTTTTCGCAAGTTCCCCGACCGCGATGACCTCGGCGATTCGAATGATTCTCTTAATGGCCTTGGGGACAGTCACTTCTGTTTTCTTCGAACTCTTTAATACGACCTTTTTCTTCATGGGGCGGAAGGTCTTAGAGACAGGTTCAACCCCTTTCCCTTCGCCCTTTTCTCCTTCAACCTCATCCTCCCCTAACATCCTTTCCTCAATCCGCTTCCTCTTTTTTACAAACCCCTTTTTCTTTGCAAGGGGACCCAATCTTTCTTTTTCGAGTAATTCTTCCTTTTCCAGTAACTTCGCGTCAGGTCTTTTTAGAGGGGCCTCCTTCGGTTTAGGTACTTCAGCTTCCTTTTTGACCTCGGTCGGCCCTTTTCCCTCTTTTAGGCCGACCTGGGGCTGCACGGTCTCCACCGGTCTGAGGGGGAGAATCTCTTTTCCTTCAGCTTTAGCCTCCACGGAACCCTCAGGCTTCTCAGGGGCTTCCTTTTTCTCCCTCCCTTTTTCCGGCCTTGTCGAAGGCTGCTCCTCGGTTTTCAAGTCTCCCTTCTCAACTGGCTTCTTTGCAATCCTCAGCTCGGATTCGGCTCTCTCTTCTATCTCCTTTGCTTTTGGGATTTTCCCTTGGACCCCTTCAGGGATAATTTCAGGCTCGACAACAGCTGCGGGAGGGGGCACGGCTTCCACTTTAACTTCCAAAGTCCTCGCCCTTCTCCGAATCACCGTAGGTTTGACCCGCTTCTCGACGATTTCCTTCTCGGAATCCCTTTCAATGATCTTCTCGTCAGATGAGGAAACCTTTTTCTCTGGCTCGGCAACTTTCTTGTCCCTTACCTTTACCCCCATCCGTTTCAACTTCAGAAGCAGTTTATCATCCCCCATCCCGACTTCGCGTGCAAGATCGAGGACTTTACTTTTTGTCATCCCCTACCTCCCGTATCCCAAACCTTTTGCTTCTTCCCCAAAACCTTTTGCCGAAGGAAATCGGAAATCCACCGTTTCCAACAACCCAACTCCCTTTCTCCTTTTCTTTGCCATGTTTAAACATCGAAGATTGGGACAGAGATAAAACCCTCGCCCCTGATGAGGCTCCTTCCTGTTCACCACCACCACTCCCCCCGGACTTTGGGCCAACCAAATCATTTCTTTTTTCTTCCTTTTCTCCCGACACCCAATACACGTACGAACGGGGACACATCCTTTCTTGCTCATGCCTTCTTTCCTTCGGCATAATGTTTTGCGGACTCGATCAATTTTTCAGCCTTCTTGATCCCGATCCCCGGAAGGCTGGAAAGTTTCTCTATATTCGTTTCCAGAATATCGTGAACGGTCTTAAATCCATTCTTTTCCAATAATTGGGCCGTCTTCTCCCCTACTCCCTCCATCTGCGCCACCGGATCAAGGGCAGGACCCACAGCCATTGGAGCCGTTTCTTGACCCACCCTTGTCTCCTCCCCCCTCTGAAACATCTGCACCGCCCCTTCGACGATCTCCCCAGCCTTTTCTTTTTCAAGCCCTAAAACCTTTGCTAACTCTTCTGGGTCAACCTCGGCCACCTCCTTGATCGATCGGAAACCTTCGTTATAAAGGATGCGGCTTGCCACATCTCCGATGTGAGGAAGGGCCTTGAACTTCTCCAGAATTTCACTTGAGATCTTCTCCATTCTGGACTCGCTCTTAATATCGATCTTCCAACCAGTCAATTTAGAGGCCAATCGGACATTCTGGCCTTTCTTCCCGATTGCGAGGGAAAGTTGGTCGTCTGCCACGACCACTTCCATATGACGATTCTCCTCATCGATATAGACCCTAGAAATCTTTGCTGGGGCCAAAGCATTACACACGTACTTGGCCTGATCTTGAGACCAGGGAATGATGTCAATCCGTTCCCCTCGAAGTTCCTGGACGACGCTCTGAACTCGGGAACCCTTCATGCCTACACAAGCTCCTACCGGGTCTACATCGCGGTTCGAGCTGTAAACGGAGATCTTGGCCCTCTCACCCGGTTCCCGGGCGGCACTGATGATTTTGATCACCCCCTCGGAGACCTCAGGCACTTCCATCTCAAACAACTTGACCACGAATCCTGGATGGGTCCTTGAAAGAAACATTTGGGGTCCTTTCGAGTTCTTCTGAACCTCGAGGATATAGGCCCGAAGTCGCTCCCCTTGTCGATAGCTCTCCCCGGGAATTTGTTCCTTCGATAAAAGAACCGCTTCTGCCCGGCCGATACCGACATAGAGATTTCCTTTCTCCATCCTCTGAACGCTTCCGCTCACCAAATCTCCCTTCCGGTCCTTGAACTCATTATAAACATTCTCTCGTTCAGCGTCTCGCACTTTCTGGATGATCACCTGCTTCGCCGTCTGGGCTCCAATTCGACCAAAGTCCGTATTCAGTTTCACTCCCAAACTGTCTCCGATCTGAGCTTCATTGTCCAATTCCTTTGCTTCCTGCAGAGAGATTTCCTCCGATGGATTCGTCACTTCCTCCACCACCCGCTTGAACTGAAACAGCTCCACTTCGCCAGCTTCCTCGTTAAAGTGGACTTCGATCTCCCCCTGGTGTCCATATTTCTTTCTCGAAGCAGTCAACACAGCTTGTTCCAAGGCTTCAATGATCACCTTCCGATCAATCCCTTTATCCTTTCCCACTTGATCAATCACATAACTGAGATTGGATGGCATAATGCATCTCTCCCTTTCTAAAATGAACCCTCCGTCTTCCGCCAAGCCCAGACGGAGCTTCCCCGAAACGGAATCTTATTTTATAAGGTGCTCCTTGCGGAGCATGTCCTGGTCAATCTCCAAGTTGGCTTTTGCCACATTGGAGAGAGGAATCTGAAAGACCCCTCCCTCTACTTCTATCTCCACTCCGTTCTCGGAAACCCCTAGGAGTTTCCCTTTAAACTGCCGACGATTCTGAATAGGATCGACGGTCTTCACTTTGACCAAACGATGGCGGTATTTCATAAAGTCCTTTTCGGTTTTCAATGGACGGGTAAGACCGGGAGAGGAGACCTCTAGCGCGTACGGGGTTTGTATGACCTCCTCTACATCTAAACTCCTTCCCA
Source organism: uncultured Syntrophaceae bacterium (assembly GCA_964353925.1). Lineage (GTDB taxonomy): Bacteria > Desulfobacterota > BSN033 > BSN033 > UBA1163 > CAVQFR01. The sequence continues at coordinate 16,764 of CAYGWV010000078.1, forward strand.
CTTCTTGACTGACCCGGGTACAATCGTCCAGAGTGATCGCTCCTTCTTTATCCAGAATGAGGCGAAGGACCCATCCCCCAGATTCTCTTCGATACTCAATATCCACCACTTCCATCCCTTCGTTCAAGACGATGGGATGGATCATCGCACGGACCCGATCTACAATCTCCCTTTCTGTCATCTCTTTCGCCTGGTGCGCCCTCTAAAAAAAAAGCGGGCAAACAGCCCGCTTT
>CAYGWV010000079.1:0-8416 GCA_964353925.1 uncultured Syntrophaceae bacterium
GCTGCTCAACCAAACCCTTTCTCAAAAAGAGAGGGGATTAAACCTCCACGTCTTCAGTGGAGAAGAACACAGCAGCCAGGAGATCGTCCGTGCCGCTCAAACTCTCCCGATGTTTTCTCAATATCGATTTGTTCTCGTCCGGGAAGCAGATCGCATGGATGAGGAGAAGGTGGAAGTGTTAATGGAGTACATCACAAAACCCTCTCCAAGTACCTGTCTCGTTCTCTATGGTCAGACCATAGGGTCCTGGAAGAAGCACCGAAAAGAGGTCGAAAAGGTAGGGAAGGTGGAAGAATACTCCCGGTTAAAGGGTAGACCATTAGCCTCCTGGATGAAGAATCGGATGGAGGAAAAGGGAAAGACCCTTTCGGAAGAGTCTGCACACTATTTGGTTGAGGTCGTGGGAGATCATCTTTACGATCTCGAGAATGCGCTGGAAAAAGTTTTTTTGAGCGTTGGGGGGAAAGGGACGGTCGAGCTTTCCGACCTGGAAGAGATTACCTCAGATGTCAAAGTAAGCACGGTTTTCGATTTGACCGATGCGATTGGTCATCAAAACCTGGAGAAAGCCCTCGGAATTTTAGGAAAGGCAATGGAGTCAAAGGCTGTCGTTTTCAGAAAAGAAGAACAGGGATCGAAGGGTGGCGACCCTGTCCCGCTACTTTTGAGTATGATGGCAAAGCAATATTGGAGTATGTTGACAATCAAAGAGATGAGTTCCCATCGCCGAGATGTGGGGGAATTGGCCAAAGAACTGGGAACGTCACCGTGGAATATAAAGAAATTGATGGATCAAGGGAAGAATTTCTCGGAGACTTCACTCCAGGAAGGAATTCTAAAGTGTCACCAAACCGATTTAGCCATTAAGAGGAGTGGGGGACCCAAGGATCTTCTGATGGAAAAGTTGGTGATTGACCTCTGCCGGCCGAACACTCCCAAACAACCCCTGCCACTTGGGAAAAGGTGAGAGATGAGAGAGGAATGACCCTTCAACAAAAGATTACTTAGAAACTACTGTAAGAGCGTTAACCTCTCGGGTCAAGCGAGAGATTTTTCTGGCAGAGGCATTTTTATGAAGAACACTCTTGGAGCGAGCCTTCTGGATTAGAGGGATAGCTGTCAACAAAGCCTTTTTGGCCCCTTCAACATCCTTCCCCTCAACGGCCACTCTCACTTTTTTTACCGAAGATTTCACTGTAGATCTAATTTTGAGATTCCGAAGCCTCCTTTTTTCATTTTGCCTTGCCCGTTTAATGGCCGATAAATGAGTCGCCAAAATTGAGCCTCCTTTCTTTCGCCCCTTACCCGCTCCCTCTCCAGCCTGGAGAAGGGGGAGAAATGAGAGCTTATTGATTTTTCTAACATTTTAGGGTAGCGTGTGTCAAGGTTTTTAAGCACTTTTTCCCCTCCCCCGCCTGCCAAAGAACTTGTTCGGCGGGCAGGCGCCAGGGGAGGGGAAAAATTGATTCATATGTCCGAAAACCATAAAATCACAAAAGTTGCCACTGTCATTGGGACTGGAACTTTACTCAGCAGAGTCTTAGGCTTTTTCCGGGACATGGTGATTGCCAATTTCTTCGGAGCTGGAATGGCAGCCGATGCCTTTTTCATGGCTTTCCGGATTCCCAATCTTTGGAGGCGATTGGTAGGAGAGGGTTCGTTAACCATTTCATTCATTCCTGTCTATACGGAATATCTTACCCAGCGGTCAGAAGAAGAGACTCGAAAGATCACCCATATCGCATTCACCAGTGCCGGAGTCATTTTATTGATTCTGACGCTTTTGGGTATTCTCTTCTCGCCCATTTTGATTAGGATTATTGCCCCAGGGTGGTTTTCTCAATATCCAGAAAAATTCCAACTGACCGTTACGCTGAACCAAATCATCTTCCCTTATATCTTTTTCATGGGACTTTTTGCTCTCTGCATGGGGATTTTGAACTCCCGCAGGCATTTCTTTGCACCGGCCATTGCTCCTATTTTTCTCAATATCTCCATCATCGTTTCAGTCTTTCTCTTTTATCATACTTTTAAAATACCGGTGATGACGCTTGCCCTGGGTGTTCTGGTTGGAGGGGTGATCCAGTTTCTCTTTCAGATTCCGTTCTTATGGAAGAAGAGAATTACCTTCCGATTCAATTTTAATTTCCGAAACCCGGCGATCAAGCGGATCGGTCTTTTGATGGTTCCAGGCCTCATTGGAACCGGCCTCTATCAGATTAATACCTTCATCGACATGATTTTCGCCTCGTTTCTTCCGAGTGGAAGTGTTTCCTATCTTTTCTTTGCAGACCGATTAATGGAATTTCCTTTGGGGATTTTCGCTATTGCCATTGGAACGGCATCCCTTCCAAGTTTTTCAGGACTGGCTTCTCAGGGAAAGATGGAAGAATTGAAAGAGACGCTTTATTTTACCTTCCGTCTGGTTTCCTTCATCAGCGTTCCCGCAATGGTGGGACTGATCGCACTAAAAACCCCTATCATTAACCTCCTCTTTCAAAGAGGACTATTTGATTATTCTGCTACGGAGAAAACAGCTTTCGCCCTCCTGTTCTATTCCGTGGGTTTGTGGGCCATCGCAGGGTCAAGGATAATTGCCCCTGCTTTCTATTCCCTCCAGGATACCTGGACGCCGACGAAAATTGCCTTAATTTGTTTGGGAGCTAATGTTATTTTTAGAGCGGTTCTGATTTTTCCTTTAATGCATGGAGGTTTGGCTTTGGCCACCAGCCTTTCTTCCACACTCAACCTTATCCTTCTCTTTAGAAAGTTAGGTCCAAAAATGGGGGGAATAGATATAAGAAAGAATATTCAATCGCTCTTGCGAATCTTCTTGTGTAGTCTTCCAATGGGTTTGGCCGCCCATTTGATCTGTTCAATCGGAAATTGGACCACAACAGGTAACGGAGGGGAAAAGATTTTAATTCTTTTTACAGGGATTGTGATTGGCCTCGGGATCTATTTGGCTTGCTCTTATTGGGTGAAGAACGAGGAAATGCTCTTTTTGTTGAAGATGATTAAAAGAAAGAGAAAGAGTTAGAAGTTCCATAAATCCTTCAGTAAACTCACCGTACTCCATCCTGAGATAAGGCTCCAATGGAAAAAACAGCGGATGTGGTCATCATTGGCGGAGGCATTGTTGGCCTGAGTATTGCCTACTCTCTTGCTTTGAAAAAGGCGGGAAAGATTGTCCTTTTCGAGAAAGGGCAATTGGGAGAAGGTTCCACGAGCCGTTGTGTGGGAGGGATTCGAACCCAATTTTCTACAGAGATTAATATCCTTTTCTCCCTCGAATCATTAAAGACTTTCGAGCAGTTCAAAGAGGAATTCGGAGTCGACCCGGAATTTAGAAGAATCGGGTATCTTTTTTTGGCGACTACGGAGCGGGAGATGGAGGTCTTCGGGGAGAATATAAAACTCCAGAAGAAATTTAACATTCCTGTTGAATTTTTAAATTCTGACGAAATCGGGTCACGGTGGCCCTACTTGAGAATGGAGGATGTTCTGGGAGGGACATTTTGTGCCCGGGATGGGTATGCAGGTCCTAATGAAATCCTCTCGGGGTTTGCTAGTGGTGCGAAGAGGGCAGGGGTGAGAATCCACGAAGGGATGGAAGTCATAGGAATCTCATTAGCAAAAGGGAAGATTCAGAGTGTCAAAACAAAAAATGAAGAGATTTCCGCCCCCGTGGTTGTCAGCGCTGGAGGAGCTTATGCCGCATCCATAGGAGGAATGATCAGTGTTAAAATTCCTGTCAAACCTCTGAGGAGGCAGATCTTTATTACGGCTCCTTTCCATCTAATCGACCATCCTATCCCACTGACTATTGACTTTCACAGAGGGTGGTATTTCCGCCAGGAAGGGGATGGGTTACTTCTCTCGGGCCCCTTAGACCCTGAGCCGAGTTTTAACCTTAATACGGAATATGAGGCCATGGTCGAAGCTTCAGAGAATGCGATGTACCGTGTTCCGGTTCTGGAAAAGGCCCGTATTGCCCGAGGATGGGCAGGGCTCTATGAAATCTCTCCGGATCACCATGCCATCCTGGGAAGGGTTCCCGGAGTTGAAGGGTTCATCCTCGCCAACGGTTTTAGCGGGCATGGGTTTCAGCATAGCCCTGCCGTAGGAAAAGTGATCTCGGAGTTGATCGTAGACGGGAAGGCTGTTACGATCGACATTTCCTCTCTTTCCATCGAGCGTTTCGAAAAGGGAGAATTAATGTTAGAGCCCATGACCGCCTTTAAAGAGTGAACCTGGGAAAAACATTCTCTAATATTTCTAAAATGTTAAATGGTGGAAACTAACGTAAAGCCATGTCAACAGATGTCAAAAAAACGTGAGGAAAAGGAGTGAAATATCGGGGTCTTATCCCTTCAATGTGTATTTTCAATGTTGAGTTTTTCGTAAATTCTATCTATAATGATTACCGATTCAGGGATTGAATTCCATCAGGAAAGGTTTGGTGATTAGAATGGAATGGGATCCATTTAAAATTGAAAATGATAGAAAGTCTCCTGAATCCTCTTCAGTTAAAGATGGACTGGAATCCATCAAATCTAAATTGGATTTTCCCACAAATGAACGAAATGCCCTTTTCTTGGGCCCGTTTTTTATTCCATTGATTCAACGCATTAAGAATAGCCTTGGTTCCATCAAAAATTATACTCAAATTTCCAGGGGGAAGTTTAGCGATAGAGAATTCGGTGAATATTATTATCGGGCGGTGACCGGGGACATTGAGAAGATGGAGATGGTATTGAATAGCCTTATTGATTACATGAAGATCCGCACGCCGATCAGAAAAATGAATACGGTTCACAATATCATCGAGGAGGTCTTGAAGAAGCACCAGGTTAAATTGGAGGAGAAGGGAATCAAGTTATTAAAAAGATTTGAAAAGGATCTTCCCGAAACTACCGTCCCTGATGAACAGCTGAGGTATGTTTTAAGTTGTGTTCTTCAATATGCAATGGTCGTGACGCCTCCCAGTTGGAACATTGGTCTTTCGACGAAATCTCTTTTGCTTGAGAAGGAGACCGGCGAGGCTGAGGGTTTATTTAAGAAGGATGGAAAGCATATCGAAATCTCAGTGGTTTTTGCGGTCCAACAGAGACTGAGCGAACCGGCATCGGGAACGGCCACCCTCCAAAAAGAAGAGGCCCCGGATATCCTCCTTCGCTTTGTCAAGGAAGTGGTGCTGCGCAATCATGGGTCAATGAAGATTGGAGCCGACGAAAAGAGAACAAAAACCTTTATCTCCTTGCGATTCCCTATCGAGCGGAGAAAAGCGGTCTATTATCAATCTGTGAATTAGCAGAAAGAAATGAAGTTTCTGAGAGACTCCTCTTGCAGTTTTCAGTAAAGTGGGTTAATTTAATGAAAATGCATTTTTGAGGTTCAATCATGGCAAAAGTTTGTGATATCTGCGGGAAAGGGCCTGTTTTTGGACATAATGTAAGCCATGCCAACAACAAGACCCGAAGAGTCTGGTACCCCAACCTCCATAAAATAAAGACTTTTACAAAGGGAAAGACCACTCGAATGAAGGTTTGTTCGAGATGCCTTCGGTCAGGATTGATCACCAAGGCTGCCTGATCCCCTTAGCAAAGAGCAGAGAGCATGGTGTTAAAACCCTTTGCCCTTTGCCCCATGCACCTTGCGCGACTTTAGGATTCGGCTTGCATATCCATCCTCACTCTTTCTACCCGGTGGACCCCCTTAATCTTCTCGATACCCCTGATCACTTTGTTAAGGTGGTTTAAATCCCGAATCTCTACCTCAAAGGTGCTAATAGCCTTTTTGTCCTCTGTCGTATCTACTTTGGCATTCTTGATGTTGGCTTCATTGGAGGACATGGAGTTGCTGATCTCGCCCAGGAGTCCTTTTTTGTCGTCAGAATAGATTCGAACGCAAACAGGATAACTGTATCCTTTGGTCGAATCCCATTCTACTTCGACCTTTCGGTTTGGATCATCGTCTTTTGCATTTTGGCAGTCGGCTGCATGAATCGTCACCCCTCTCCCTCGGGTGATGAACCCGACCACTCTGTCCCCCGGCAAGGGGTTGCAGCATCCAGCATAACGCACCATCACATTATCGATCCCCTTGATAAGGATGGCATCTTTGGGACCATGAGTAATCTTTTTGAAAAGGCTTCTTAAACGTCCTTCTTCTTGCTCTTCCCTCTGTTGCTCCAACCGCTCTTGAGGGAGGATCTTTCCAATAATCTGGTTGGCGGTCACCTTCCCATAACCCACGGCAGCGATGAGATCATCGACTCCTTGGTAGCTGAATTCATTGGCGACCTTCGCGAGATCTCCAGTCTTGATCAATTTGGCCTGTTGGAGGTCGTATTTCCGGAGTTCCTTCTCCAGGATTTCTTTCCCAAGGTTGATCGATTTTTCCCTTTCTTCATTCGTAAACCATTGACGAATTTTCGTTTTTGCCCGTGCCGTTTTGGCAAACTTAAGCCAATCTTTGCTGGGCTTCTGGTTGGGCGAGGTCATGATCTCGATCGTATCCCCGCTTCGGAGTTCATATCTGAGAGGGACGATCTTGCCGTTCACTTTTGCCCCGGAACAATGGTTCCCGACATCGGAGTGGATGCTGTAGGCAAAATCAACGGGGGTGGCCCCGAAGGGAAACTGCTTCACCGCCCCTTTGGGGGTGAAGACGTAGACCTCGTGAGGGAAGAGGTCCACCTTGACGCTCTCGATAAATTCTGCGTCATCCTTCAAATCCCGTTGCCATTCTAGGAGTTGCCTCAGCCAGGTGAAACGTTTATCCTCCGCCTCTTCAACCATTTTTCCCTCTTTGTATTTCCAATGGGCGGCAATGCCTTCCTCCGCAATCTTATGCATTTCATGTGTACGAATCTGGATCTCGATCCGCTCTCCGTAAGGTCCGATCGCTGTCGTATGAAGGGATTGGTACATATTTTCCTTCGGAAGTCCGACGTAATCTTTGAATTTCCCAGGAATGGGTTTCCAAAGGGAGTGGATGATACCCAAGACATCGTAGCATTCTTTAATAGAATTGACGATAACCCGGAAAGCGGTGATATCATAGACCTCAGCAAAGTCGAGGTTCTGTTCTTTCATTTTCAAGTAGATACTGTAAATCTGTTTTAATCGGCCGGTCACTTCGCTCTCAATGTGATTTTCATAGAGTTTCTTCATCAAGGTACGTTTGACCTCTTCGATGTAACGGGTTCTCTCCTTTTCTCTCTTCGCAATCTTGTGTTGGATCTCTTCATAGATTTCGGGATGGAGGTACTGAAAGGCCAGGTCTTCCAACTCCGATTTGATCCAGTCAATCCCGAGCCGATGGGCCAAGGGAGCATAGATGTCAAGGGTTTCCTGAGCGATGTCGACCTGTTTCTCAGGATGCTGGTATTTAAGTGTTCGCATATTGTGGAGACGGTCAGCCAGTTTAATCAAGATGACCCGAATGTCCTTTACCATGGCCAGGATCATCTTGCGGAAATTCTCTGCCTGGTGCTCCTCGGAGGATCGTAGAGAGATCAGGCTGATCTTGGTCAGTCCGTCCACCAACTGAGCGATTTCTTTGCCGAAGTTTTCTTGAATCTCTTTAGGCGTGGTCAGCGTGTCCTCCACGGTATCGTGAAGCAATCCGGTGGCCACACTGGCAACATCCAGTTTCAACTGAGTCAAAATTCCAGCGACTTCTAAGGGATGATTGAGGTAAGGTTCTCCAGAAAGGCGGACCTGGCCTAAATGAACCTTGGCAGAAAAGACATAAGCCTTTTTTAGGAGTTCTATGTCCGAATTGGGATTGTAGGAGGTTAGCCTTTCCAGGATGTCATTGAATCTTAGCATTTGATAAATTCATCTTACTCGTAACTATAAGAAAATTCAAGGGGGTTGTCTTTCCTCAGCTTATCCCTGTCCCCCAAAAGACTGTGTCGGAATGACGGCCATAGAACAGAGAGCCAGCTTCGGGAGCTTTAGAATTGCGGTTCGCTTAGGGTTATGGGTAACGTTACTAATGGCTGAGAATGGGGTTTGCATGGTAAACAAGACTATGATTTTATTTGCTAAAAGGTTCCACCCTGCCTTCGTCCCGCAAGGCGGGGCTTCGCGCAGGCAGGTCTAAAGCTCCTCAGTCGCCTCTCTGGTCCCTTGCCAGTTTGTAGACCGTCCAGACAAGGTTCATGATTTCCTGCATGCTCCATATTTTGACACAGTCTCCAACGGGAGAGGGAGGCGAGGGGAAAAAACTTTGACAGCGATAGAAATAGAATCTATAATGATTTCCTTTAGGATTGAGGAGAGGGAGGTAGGATGAAGCGGGCTTTACTGATTGTCATTATCGCTGTTGGCATCGCTGGCCTTCTCTACTATCTCTTCACAAGAGAACAAGAGGAAGAGGCGACTTTTATCAAGGTTTCGGGAAA